>JBEKAD010000048.1:0-15253 GCA_050018435.1 Terriglobia bacterium | reverse complement strand
GAACCTGGGGGTATTCATTCAGCAAATTGCTGAGCAACGCGGGATTTGTCCAGGCCACGTGGTTGCGGTTGCCGGCCTGCATTCCGGTGTGAATCTGCATCGGCAGGTGATGCTCCGCGCACTGCTCGACTAACCGGTGCATCATGTAATCCTGAAGTGCCTTGTGAGTCGGCTGCTCCTGCTCACCCAAATTCGACCTAGAGAATATCGCTTCGAAAGCCCTCTCGGCATCAGGCCGGGCCACATTTTCAAATGCCAGGGTTCGGCTGTAGGCAAGGCCGCACTTGATTCCCGCCAGCCCTTCGGGGGAAATGCGGCTGGCCTGCTGCATGGCGTTTTGGATGGCCTGCCCGAGCGCCTTCTCCAGATCGGCCAGCTTGCCGATGGACACCCCGGTGGCTTCCTCAATCAGATTCGCCGTATGGGGCTCGGCTGTCACCAGGTAGTTCATGCGCCTGATGATCCGGAAAAACTTTGGATCAAAGTCCAGGAGGTGATCAGGGCCTGACGCCAGGTCATCCAACAGCGAAGTATAGATTCCGCCTTTGATCTTTAAAACCGTGTTGTACCATTCGGGGTCCCGGTTCGCCGCCGTAATCCGCTCGGAAAGGGTTTTGAACGTCCGCTCATTGAAATCGTCAACTCCGAAAAGGTCGCGCGCCGCGATCAACATACAACGGCCGTAGCCCGTGGTGCGCGTGAACCGCCAGTAAGGAGCAAAGCTCTTCCAGCGTTGTTCCAGCGGGATGTTGTGGTCCTGCAATCCGCGCGTCTCTTTCCAGACGGACTCCGGTATTCCCGCGCTAATCAGATCATCACTGGTGTAATGAGAAAAGAGGAGGAAGAAATCCGGCTCCTCCTTTTGCCGGCGGTCCTGATGCCAAATGTGCTCGTGGGTGTCGAATACCTTGACGCGGGCCGCCTGTTGGTGCAAAGACTTGCGAATCGACGACCACGAATTGGCGCGTCCCCGCGGGGCCGGCTTCGCCCCCTGGCTTGGCTCTTCCGCGCCAGAACTCGAAGCGAACGCTCCCAACAAGGGAGGAGCCATCACCACCGCTGCCTGGAACAGTCCGCGCCGCGATAACCCGCGCGATTCCCCGCGCGATTTTCCCGCCGGCTCGGATGGCGTTGTTCTCCTGTGGTTTTTCATCGGATTCCCTCCTGACGCGATTGATCTGCGCCGGCAGCCTTCCTGGCGCTGCCGTTGACGTAGCTCCCGCGCACCCTAGCCAAAACTGCGGATAGAGCGCACGTTTCTGCGGGACCTAGATTTTGCCACACAATCCGCCTGCCCAATAAANNGGGCTTCACCATGGCTGCGCGCACGAATTGCGACCGTCTGCGACTGGGCACTCACCTTCGGTTCGTCGCGATGACGGCCACCACGCGAGGGTGCGCATCCGCGTCCCTGCCTCATATATTCTCAAAAACTCTCTCTCTTTGCGCTAATATGTGCGGCTTATTATGTACCATTCATACGGAGGCAATAATGAAAGGGCCCAATCGACGGCAGTTTCTGGTGAGATCAGGCGTAGTCCTGGGGTTAACCACCGCGGGGGTAGACGTGAGTTCGCGTGCCGCCGCTCTTGCGGATGCACCTGTCTCAAGTGAATCTTCTCCGAGCGGGGCAAGCGCCCCAAGCAGTCCATCCGTGCTTTACAACACAAATTTGCAGACGGCCATTGGCTTCCGCGACCAACCTCCCGGCATCGTCGACAAATTCGGCCAACTCAAAAACCACAACGTAGATACAACCCTGGAAATGGGAGCGCCACTTCAGCCGGTGACGGGGATGGAATGGTCGCAGTCTCTCGCCGGCGGATATGCTCCGATCGTCGAGAGCGAAGTCCGCTCGCCCCAAGGATCTCTCCGCTGGGGGACCTTCGCGGCCGACGAAGGCGGAGTGGCGGCGGACTACGTCGAAATCAAGGAATCCGCCGCGCCCTATCGTGTCACCCTCTGGTTTCCCTTCACGACTTCCATCCAAGTTGACCACGACCGCGTGACGAGCGGGGATCAAGTTCTGGCCCTCTTCCCACCGCCGCAGACGATGGAAGTTTCTCAAGCACGCTACAACTCCTTGACCCCCCAAGCCGGCCCTTCGGAGACCCATGCGAAACCCCTGCCGGGGACTGACCCGGCTTTCAACCTCCGGATCGCTCAATACCTTGACCGCGACATCGAATATCGCTTCCCGGTGACGAGCGGTGCGACTTATCACCTCTTCCTGGGGATGCTCACTTTCCGCCCCCTCAAACTCGGAGATTTGCTCCTCCGGCTTTCGGTGGGAGAGCAGGTTCGTGTCGTGGATATAGGCCTGACCGGGTCGGGTGTCCCCGTGCTCGAGGAATTCGTCGTCCGGCCCACGGGCAACGAAATCCTGGTTAAGGTCGAGTGCGATGCGTCGTCGACGGGCGCGGCGCGGCAAACACTTCTGAACGGAATCTGGGTGTTCGACGAACCGGTCGATGCTGAGCAAGTGAAAGCCGGGAAGCTGAGCCAGAAAGCGGTCTTCTACGTTCAATGCGGCAGGGAAGAACTTCGCGACCGCGCGTGCTCCGTGGCCCTCAACTACCAGCCTCACGCCGCCGGCGCAGGCAGCAAGTGTATTTGTTTGCCATATCAATCCCATTCGGGCGATGTGGAAAAGATCACGCGTATTTCGCCGGCAGCGGCGAGGGCCACCGCCCAAAGAGATTGGGATTCGTTTCTCCAACCCGGGGCCGAGTTCGTGACCGGCGTGCGCCATCTGGACGATCTCTACAAAACCTCGTTGCTGAACATTTTCCTGCTGCGCACCCGGCTGGCCGGCGCGGGTGTGGGCGGTGATGACCTCTACGTTCTTAAACCCGGAGCAACGGTCTATAACGGATTTTGGTACCGGGACGGGTCATACCTTGCGGCCGCGCTCGACGTGGCCGGGTATGCCCGCGAGGCGGAGAAATCTCTCCGGCTGTTCTGGCAAGCCCCTCTGCAAGGCTATCCTGCGTCGATGGGCCAACAGGCATCCGGCGCTTGGCAGTACCCTCTTACCGAATGGGATGGGCAGGGTCAAGCGCTTTGGGCGCTGGTGCATCACTTTGAACTAACCCACGACCAATCCTGGCTCCGCCAAGTTTATCCCAGCATCCGCCGAGGGGCTCAATGGATCAAAAACGTTACCGAGCAAACGCAGCTCCGCACCGAGCACGGTGAAAAGCCCATCTTCTTCGGGTTGCTGCCGGAGGGCGACGGCGAGGCCATCGGCAACGGATACATCTACTACCACAACTTCTGGGCCGTGCTGGGACTGCGCCAGGCTCTCGCCGCGGCGCAAGCTCTCGAGGAAGTGGCCGACACGAAATGGATCAAGGAAACCTACGATCAATTCTGCGCGAACCTTTTGACTTCCGTAAAGCTCGCCTATGCGGGAATCGGCAACCACCAGTTCATCCCCGGCAGTACCTTCGACCCGCGCCTGGATATCTGGGGAACGATGGCCGCGCTCTATCCGGCGCGATTTCTGGCTCCCCACGACGAGATGATGACGCGCACGCTGGAGCGCATGGCGGGCCACGCGAAGGAAGATGAGTATGTGTTCCAAGACCGCGATAAAATCTGGACCTACATCACGGTGGATTGGGCCATGTGCTACCTGCTCCGCGGTGAGTTGCCCATGTTCTACCGGCTGTTCAATGGTTACGTTGCCCACGCTTCGCCCACCAACGCCTGGATCGAGGAGATTTACCCCGATACCCACGTGGGCACCGGCGACATGCCGCACGGCTGGGCCGCCGGCCAGTATATCCATCTGCTTCGCAATTCCCTGGTCTTCGAAAACGAGGAAACCTTGGAACTCTGCTGGGGCGTTCAACCGGAGTGGCTAGCGGAGGGTGCCAAGATCACCGTCAAACAAGCCCCGACCCGATTCGGCAAGATTGATTTCATACTGCAAAGACAGGGGGCAACGCTGCGCTTCGATTATCATTTCGCCGTGCCCGCGAGCGCCGAGCACGTGCGGCTGCACATTCCGCCCGGCCTCACGGGAATTACCTCGGTTCGCATCAACGGCAGCACGCGGGCGCTGAGTTTGGGGGAGACGGTTCTCCAGGTTAGCTGAGGGTCACTCAAACTGCTTTTTGAATTGGTCGAACTGTTGTTGCAGGTCGTCGAGCTGCCGCTTCAGTTCCGCCACCTCGGCTTCGAGGCGCGGAATGCGGTCGTCGAACGGCTGCGTGGCGACAACTGCATCCGGTTCGGCGACGGCAGTCCACTCCGGGTTGTCACCGGCCAACAACTGCGCGTAGCGCGGTTCCTTGGTCCCGGGCAGGCGGGGTAGTTTTTTCACCAGGGGAGGCTGTCGCTCGCTGAGCTTCAGGAGCGTGGACTCAAGCGTCTCGAGATCGTCGAAGCGATACATGCGCTCGGCGTGCGCGCGCAGTTCGCCCAGCGTCTGGGGACCGCGCAACATGAGTTCGCACAGCACGGCGGTCTGGCGCCGGTCAAAGTTAAAGACCTCCTGCGCGCGGTGTCCGAACTTGGTCACGCGGCTTTCTGCGGTTGAGCTTGGTCCCGCCAACCACTTCCGGCTCAAGGAGTCGAGCGCTTCCCTCACTGCCGCCTCATCCAGCGCCATCACCGGATGGCGGTTCGACTTCTGATTGCACGCGTTGGTCAACGCGTTGAGCGACAGCGGATAATAATCCGGCGTGGTGATTTCCTTCTCGATCAGCGCCCCCAGCACGCGCACTTCCCGGTCCGATAAGAGCAAGTCCACAAGCCATCCTTTCACGCCCGCTGCGATTCTCCGGCACGAGGAGTCAGCGAAAATGGGCTACCCATTATAGAGCGCCTTCGCGGCGCCGGAATGAAACTGGCCAACCTGACAAAGAAAATGCGCGCCGCTTTGAGCATCATCAAGTTGGTCAATGTCTTCGACGTTTACGACAGCGTGGAAACTGCGGTCAAATCCTCTCCCCAGGTTGAGCCCACCGCCGGGGCGGCACCTACCCAATCCTAACCGCCCTATTTCTTCATCAAGTCCAACACCGCGCTGGTCATGGATTTCACTCCGGTGCGGAGCGTCGGTTCGGGAACCGGCGCCCACAGGCTGGAGTGCAATCCGGGCAGCGGCACGCCGGTGCGCCGGCTCTCCGCAAGCTTCGCCGGATCCACCGCGCCCAAGGTAAACTGGCAAATCGGAATTTGGCGATTTTCGAGACCGAAGCGGCAGAAGTCCTCACTGGCCATAGCCGCTGGCAGTTCCACAACGTTTTCCGCCCCCAATGCCTTTTTGAATACCTGTGCCAAGCGTAGCGTCAGTTGCGGGTCGTTGTAGGTCGCCGGCGTGTATTCGCTCTCACTGGCGGTCACAATCGGAGCGCGTGATGGCGGAATGCCGTCAGCGGCGGCTATCCCCTGGGCCATGCGTGCAAGCGCCGCCAGAATGTGCTGCCGCACCTCTTCCTTATAAGTCCGGATGGTAAGCTGCAAATGCACTTCATCGGGAATGATGTTGTACCGGGTGCCGCCGTGAATCGAACCGACCGTGACTACGGCCGGATCGAAGGGCGAATTCTCCCGGCTCACGATGGTCTGTATCGCCAGGATGAACTGCGCTGCTTCCACAATGGGGTCTTTGGCCACTTGCGGCGCTGAGCCGTGGCCGCCGATGCCGCGAAGGGTGACGTCAACAGAAGTCGAGCTGGCCAAAGCGTAACCCGGCGTGTATCCCACCTTGCCCGCCTCGACTGAGGAGGCATCGTGCAGTGCCAGGACGTAATCCGGCCGGGGAAAGCGCGTGTAGAGGCCGTCGTCAAGCATGGCCTTGGCCCCGTTGATGGCTTCCTCCGCGGGCTGCGCCAGCATCACCAGCGTGCCGCGCCATTGGTCCTTCAGCTCCACCAGCATTTTCGCCGTGCCCAGAAAGGAGGTGATGTGAATGTCGTGCCCGCAGGCATGCATCACGCCCACCTCGCGGCCGGCATCATCTTTCGTCCGGACTTTGCTCGCGTAAGGCAGCCCGGTCATCTCTTCCACGGGTAGCGCGTCGAGTTCGGTGCGAATGTAGACCGTTGGGCCGTTGCCATTCTTCAGCTCGCCGATCACGCCATAGCTGACCCAGTCCGGATGCTCGGCGTATTTGCCGACGTGCTCCGTAACCGTGTATCCCCGAGCGCGGAGTTCGCTGGCCACAAAAGCCGAAGTTTTCTCTTCGTGATGGGAAAGCTCGGGCGCAGCGTGCAGCGCCTTGTAAGTGGAAAGAAGCGACGGCATTTCGCGGTCAAGCAGGCCGTCCAGATTGGCCTGTTGACTGTGCGTGGCAGGGACACTTAGGAACAGCCAGAAAATGGCGAGGCAGAGAAAAGTAGCACGACGGCTCACAGAGTCCTCCCGATTGGCGGATGGTTCCTCACACATGGCGACCCGCGGCTTTTCCCGGCTCGCGCCAGCAACGGGCGCCAGCCAGTATCCCGGAAGTTGGCAGCGCAAGGCAAGGGAAAGCGCGCCGGCCTCTGGCTTCGGTCAAAGGCCGATGGGATTGAAGAAGACCCCTCACCCGCCCTCCTCCGTCGGGCACCCTCTCCCCTGGGAGAGGGCGGTGATCTTGATTTCTATCCCTCTCCCTTGGGGAGAGGGTGTCCCGCATGTCGGGACGGGTGAGGGGTCTCTTTGCGGGTGATGCATACACGGCCCTGAATGTATGTGACCCTCGCGACTTTGACGGAACCTGGCACCGGCCTCCCCATCCGCATGCCCATACAAATTCAGCCGCGGGAGAGGCAACGTGGTAGGATACTGTCCGCGCCGGCGGCCGCGGGGGGCGCCGGCAATTTTCTACATTCGTGGGAGGAATCTTGATCATGTCACGATTTTGTTCGACGGTTCTGGCCATCGTTTTCAGCGTGGGGTCGTTACTCGCGCAGGCTCCACCCAAAGTAAAGGTTCTTATTCTTACCGGCGTGAACAATCATAAATGGGCCGCCACCACGCCGGTGCTGCGCGAAGTCCTGGAGCAGACAGGGCGATTTGAAGTCCGCGTGAACGAAGAAGTGCGCGGCAATGGACCGGAAACTTTCGCGCCTTACGACGTGCTGCTGCTCAACTACAACGACATGAAGCATTCCGCCGGGCCCTGGTGGGACGACCGTGCGCGCGAAGCCATGCTCGACTTCGTGCGGAACGGCAAGGGATTGGTGAGCTACCACGCCTCGAACAACGCCTTCTGGGGGTGGGATGAATACGATAAGCTGGTGGGCGGCACCTGGCGCGACACCGCCGGCCATGGGCCCTATCATGCCTACACGGTCAAAATCGTTGACCCGGAAAACCCCATCACCGAAGGCATGCCCCCGAGCTTCGCGGAGACGGACGAACTCTATCACGGGCTCTCCCTGCAACCGAATATTCTCATTCTGGCGACGGCCTACGACGATCCGAACAACTGCGGAAAGAACGGCAAGGGTTGTGGCACGGGAAAAGATGAACCACTCATCTGGACTCTCAAATACGGCTCGGGACGAGTGTTCCAAACCGCGCTGGGCCACGATGTAAAGGCCATGGACAGCCCTGGCTTCCGCCTGACGCTCGTGCGTGGCACCGAATGGGCGGCCACGGGACAGGTGACGATTCCTGTGCCGGCAGAACTGAAATAGAAAGAGACTGTTCCCGGTGTCCCATGCCCACTAACTTCGCGTCGTACTACGACGCGGTCATCAACTGGAAAAAGCGCTTGGCGCGGGAAATGCCGCTGCTGGAAGAACTGGCGCGCCAGGCGGGCGCAAAAGTTCTGGTTCCGGCATGCGGCACGGGCGGACACGTGGTAGCGCTCGCGCAACAGGGCTTTAACGTGTTGGGCTTTGACGCCGATGCGGGCATGGTGGACTTTACGCGCCGGAGAATTGAGACCGCCGCGACCGCCATTGCCGCCGCACACGGAAAAGCCGAGGTCCGACTGCTCACCTTGGAAGGCGCCGCCGAACTCCCCGCGGAATTCGCCGCAGCGTTCTGTTTGGGCAATGCCCTTCCCGGTCTCTCCGCCGAGGGCCAGTTGCTCGCCGCGTTGCGCGGAGTCGCCAGCGTTCTCGGCCCAGGCGGAATCTTCCTGACGCAAAACCTGAACTACGACTTGCGTTGGCCACAGCGGATCAGCCAGTTCCCGCTTCTGGCCGGCGAGACTCCCCGCGAAGAGATCCTGCTGGTGAAGGTCGCCGAGTATCATGCGGACCACATCAACTTCCACACCATGTTTCTGGCGCGCGAAAAGCCCGCGGGAAAATGGCAAGCCCACGCCCGGACGTCCCGGCAAATTCCCCTCTTCCAAAAGCTCCTCACTGACCTCGCGGCGCAGGCCGGTCTGGGCGACTTCACTTTCTGGGGCGACTTCGCCCGCACTCCCTTTGAAATCGAAGGATCCCACGATCTGATTTTCGCCGCACGCAAGCAGGTGTAGCGCGAACCTGTTTTGTAGGTCCGCGGCTCGTCCCCTATTGGCAAGGAAAAGCCGCGGACCTACAAAACAGGTCCGCGCGACACTTGCTTTAAGGGGAAATCCTTTCCTGATCAGGGTCGTTGGGCGCAGCCGGGCGAGAATTCGGCAGGAGTTTGTTCAGCCCCTCGAGGATGTCCCGCTCATGGGGAGAAAACTGTTCCCTCGCTTCTTGGCTATCTAAGTAGGCCCGGCGTTGGTCAGGAGAGAGGTCACGCAGGTGGCGGAAGGCCACGGTCACTGCCTGGCGACGAGCAGGCGTCAAGTCGCGATATTGGAAGAAAACGACGCGTGCTTCCTGCCTCTGGGCAGGAGAAAGGCCCTCCAGGATCTCTTCGCGCTCACGAATGCGCTCCTTCTGCTGGGGGGTCATGGCGTTCCATTCCCGCAAGCGCTCATGGATCAACTCCTGGACCTCTGGCGGCAAGCGCTGGAATTGCGGATTATTCGCCATAATGCGTCTTTGCTGCGCGGGAGGCAATTCGCGCAAGCGTCTGAAAATCGCTCCCGGCCTGGGAAGCTGCTGCTGTGCGTTCCCGCCGGCGCGGCGATCCGGTTCCGCCCCGCCCGCAGGGGGAGCCGGTTGCGCCCCACCCGCGGGATTTGAACCCTGGTTGCCACTGCTCTGCGCACGGATCATGGCGGGTAAAAGGAGAAGCGACAGCAGCACCGTCCAAACCAGACCGCGGCAGGGGTGGGAATTTCCTCTTCGGGCGCGCAAAACGGCCGCCGAAGGTTCAGTTGGCAACCCGTGGCTCTCCCTTAGGAAGTTCCGAGAGTAGGTCGAAATTCGCAGCCAAATCATAGTCTTCCAACGCTTGGGCGTCTTTGTCATCGTTCAGGGCAACGCCTGCCAATTTAAGTTCGGGGGCGGCCTGCGCCGGTCTCACGCCCGCCTGGGCCGTGACGGTTGGGGATTGCAGCTTCGCCACCTGTGCCGGAGTCTGCGGGCCGCGCGCCTGCGCCGGCTGTCGCGTCGCAGCCCGCGATGAGTTGAAAACCCAGAAATGGCTCTGGGTGAACCAAACCACTCCGGCGATGATCAAAACGCCCAGCGACGCCACTGCCAGGCCGCGAGCCCATTCCCAGCCCCAGAAACCCTGGGCCTCGAGCCTCGCCTGCTGTGCCTCCACCGCCTGGCGCACGCGAGCGTCAAACCCCGGCGTGGGTTTCGCCGCCTTCCATTCGTCCAGCACGGCGTCCAGCCGTCCGTATTGTTCTAAAATCTCGCGGCAGCGGGGACACTCTCCCAAGTGCGCGCGCACCTCGGATGCCGCCGGTTCGTCCGTCAGGCGATAAGCGTAACTAATCAGTTTTTCAGTTTCAAGGCATTTCATATCCGGCCCTCCCGGAGCAGCGGCTCCAGGCGCACTCGCAACATTTCATAAGCTCGAAAGAGCAACGACTTTACGGCGCTTTCCGAGACCCTCAAAATCTTGGCGATCTGGCGATAATCCACTTCCTGGTATTTGTGCAGGATCACTGCCGCGCGCTGATTTTCCGGGAGCGCTTCGACGGCTTGGCGAATCAGACGTTCGCGATCACCCTGCATTAATCGCTGCTCCACCGTCGGCTGGGGATCAACGAACCGTTCCAGAGCCGGGGGGCCGTCGTAATCGTCGCTCGCCGTATCGGAAACCTCATCCTTTCGATCGCGAATCGCATTGAGCGCCAAATTTGTGGCAATGCGATAAAGCCAAGTGGTAAACCGTGCCTCGGGCTGATAGCGTTCCCGCGACTTGTAGACGCGCAGGAAAACCTCCTGGGCCAAGTCTTCCGCCAATCCTTGATCGCGCACCATGCGGCGAAAGTAACTGACCAAAGGGAGGCGATAGCGGCGCAGAAGTGTCTCAAAAGATGCCGAATCGCCATCGCGGACCCGCAGCATCAGATCGAGGTCGGACTCTATGGCCATAGTCGCCACATTATATACAACACTTTGATCGTAAAAGAGTTGTGGAAAACTCACAAAAAAATCACGGGCCTGATGGGGAGAGCGATGCCCCCCCACGGCTCAGACTCTCTGCATGGCAATACCGTAATTTCCTGTTTTTTGGGCAGGGATTTACGGACGTACGGCTTTTCACTTTGACCCTTTGCCATTTGCCTTTTGATTTTCTTTTGCCGCCCCACCCGCGCTGCACCCGCTAGTGGGTCAATTTGATGTTGTAGCGGCGAGTTTATCCGTCGGCTGACGGACCAATTGGCGGCGTAAAGCCGCCTCTACATCAAATTGCCCCACCCGCGCTGCACCCCTACCCCTTTCGATTTTCCTGTCGTATGATGCCATCGGGAAAGAATTGGCGGTCAGGCGCTGGAGATTGTTCATGAATAACCTGGAAATTCTGGACTCCATCCGCAGCCTCATCTCGAGCACGCCGGACGCGACTTCGCTGCTGGCGGAGGTCGTCACCTTGTTGCGCCGCGAGCGCCCGCATTATCACTGGGTGGGCGTCTACCTGCTTCAGGGCGAAGAACTCGTGTTGGGGCCTTACGTGGGCAAGCCCACTCCCCACACGCGCATTCCCCTGCACCAGGGCATCTGCGGCGCGGCGGCTTCCTCCGGTCAGACCCTGATCGTTGACGACGTAAACGCCGACCCTCGGTACCTTGCGTGCAGCCTGGAAACGCGCTCGGAGATCGTGGTGCCCATCCAGCATCAGGGCCGCGTCTTGGGCGAAATCGATATCGACAGCGACCGGCCCGCGGCGTTTACAGACCAAGACCGAGACCTGTTGCAGGCCGTCGCGGCACTCCTTGCGGAAAAAATCTAGCGGGAATCGGTTCATCGGGCCGTCGGGCCATTGAGTGATTTGTGATTTGTGCTTTGCGATTTGCGATTATCGAGGTCAGTAAATCGGTTCACCTTCCCACCTTACGCAGCCGATAACCGATATGGGAAAGTGTGTCACGCCGGGTGTTTGTCGGTCGGCACTGCCCGCTCTTCTCACTTCCGACCTCGCCTGCTTCTCGTCACTGGCCACTAGCAGGATCCTGAAAAAGTCGAAAAGCGGCCTGTTTTGCCCTGCTTCGGCACCTGCAAGTCCTTTGTTTTCATATGAGGCTAGCAAGATAGCTATCCCGAAAAAGAGTTTTTCAGCATCCGGCTGGTCACTCGTCACTGTCTTTGCAATCGGGCCATCGGCTCATCGGGTCATCGGGCCATTGAAAAGCTTCTTACGCACCAACGGGTAAGCAGACTTCAGAACTCTTATTTCAGACTTCTGACTTCAGAATTTGCCACTCTCGCATCGGGGTACTGGTGTCATTTGCGAGATATGGGCACTCCCATGGGCAGTCATTCCCGCGAAGGCGGGAATCCATCCGCAAGCCATTGAAAATCCGCCGCTGACGGACTGGATTCCCGCCTTCGCGGGAATGACCTGTGTTTCGAAAGGGATCGCATTCCAAATGACACCACTACCCGCATCGGTCCCCTGCCTGCTCTTCTCGACCTCGCGTCCAACGCCTTTCTCCTTTCTTTTCATCAACATAATGGCAAGAAGACTATAACTAGCTTATTTTCAATAACATAATGGCAAGCCGGAAAGCGGGCATTCTTTCTCCATTTGTTTTCAATAATCTTCAGGCTTCGCTCGTATATTTTGGGGCCCCCTTTTTTTGTTACCTTGGCAACTCCAGAATAAACTAACCATTTTATTTTCAATGAAATAGATTTTTGCAGGCTTCGCGCTATTCATCGCTAACCCCTTTTGTTTCTGGTACATCATGGCAAGCCGCAGCGATGATTGTAGCGCCGACCGCTTGGCTAGGGCCGCGCCCTTTCAGCCAGTTGAGGCTGGCCTACAAAAAATTATCAACGGCTATCGTAATTGTCAAGTTAAATCTGAGTATATAATCCAAGATATATTGACTGACAAAAAGTCGGAAATGGTTCCTGCCGGGAGGAGAAAATCTTTTGGGAGGGTGCCTAATCGTTCGGACTACTTCCTGCGCTCACTTATTCCCTCCGGATCCAGTAGGGGGGGATCAAGCGTGGAAAGTATAGCAGTTCCTTGATAGACTGGGATACAGGGTAGTGCACCATAGTCCGGTGTGGTAAGATGTTATGAGGTAAGCAAAGTCGCGAGAGGGTAGGACTGAAGATGTCAAAAAAACGCCAGCGGATAAGTGCAAGCGAGTTTTCTGACCGGTTTACGAAGATCGTGTCGCGCCACCTTTCCGCGCTGCCCGCCGAGGAACAAGACAAGCGCATAAAGAACGCCGAGCGCGCGGCGCTTGCTGCTAGCCGTGCCGAGCGTCCCACAACTCGCAGAGTTGAAGAAACTCGGGCGATTCCTCTTTTATCCCGTACTCGCGAATAACCGCGAGAAAAGTTCTCTTGTCGCATCCCGGATCACCGAGCATGTCTCCGACTTTTCTAATCATGCGCTCACGGGCTAGCGTTACAGCCTTCTTCGGCTGGCGACGCCCTCTTGCAGTTTCCTCAGCCATCACGTCTTGGAAGTCTTCCTTGCGCACGGTCTTGAACTTAACTTTGGGAGTGTGATTCATCGTCGGCTCCTATCTCTGAGACCGGTTTCATTATCTTACTGGTCCGCCCCTATCAATGAGCTTGGTCGCCAGTTTTTTGCCGACCTTTTGTCGTATTTTGGGTATTCTCCGACCCACGCGGTTTGTAAGTCCTTGAAAATAAAACAGAAACAATTCTTGGTGGCCACCCTGCAAAATCACCACACCATCCAGATCAGGCGTCGATTTAGCGTTAGCGAGTTCTCCCATTAGGTCACCTCCAAAACGTGTAGTTCCGAGACCTGTCAAGGCTCATTTCGAGCTAAGGATAGCCTTTGACATGCGCCTTTGAATCCCCGTATACTGTTTCCAACTTCAAATGATTGAATTCCGTATATCACGCAAACGCAAGCATGAACATCTCCGCCCAGGTGTAGGTCGGCTCTACCTTGAAGAGGGGGAAGATTTGGTCCGCCACCTAAATGCAGTCCCACCATCGGTTACAACCGGTTTGCTCGCCGACTTGGGACCCAGAAGCCTCCGGGGAAGACAACGGATTGGATCGTCAATGGAAGGCGCGGCCGAATCTTTAATGAAGGTCATCGCGAGAGGTCTTCGTGAGCCTGCCGACCATCTCTGGTTTAGCGGCGCTTTGGCAGGGTTTTTTAACCTGAATGAAGACCCGTGGCTCCGAGAGGCCGCGATGAAGTTCGTGATCAGGCACTCCAAGCCAGGAGAACGGTTGTGGTATCAATTCGTGTTTTTGGTCATGTTACAGTCGGCGACCCACGATCCGTCCAAGGCTACGCACACAGCCAGTGATTCACAATCGAGCTCAAGCTCAGCCCGCGTCAGCGCAAACTGGCCATTGCTGACCTGCGACAATGAATTACGCGAAGAGGTTATCGCTCTCCATGTTAGGATGCACAGTTATGGCAGTCTTGGCTCTTTTGAAGAATATCGCCGCACCATTCGTTCACAGATAACCAGGGGGGATCTCGGCAATGACCGCGGGTTGCTCGAGCTGAAAGCCTTAGACTTCCTTGAGAGTAATCTCGACGGAATTGAAAAGGAACTCGAACTACAGAATATAATCTCTGACTTTTCGATTCGAGTGGCCGTCCACGTCTTTGACCTGTGGGTTAGCTATAAGCTCAATGCCGCGGGACTCAGCTACAGGCTTGTCCTTGACCGATTGACGTCAACTTACCGCCTCGTCCCGCCTGAGGCATGCGGCCGACTTGATGACCCAAATCACTTAGAACTGCGCGATATCGAACCGCGCACTGTGCTCAGCGCCTGCCTAATTGCCTACATAATGCTGCCCGGTATTGACGGGCGAATTGAAGAGTGGGTTGAAGAATTAGGCTTGATCGACCGGCTAGCTTTCGCTGGTGTCCTGGAGTGCTTCCTTAGATGCCAAGTGTGTGGCCGCTGGGTATACGCTGTGAACAGCAGCCGCAACTACTGCGGCGACAAATGCAGGTATAGCGTTTGGATGAAGACTCCAAAGGGCCTGGAGAAACGGAGGAAGGCCAGTTCTGCCTGGCGAAGTCGATATAGCGAGGAAATCCGTAAGGCAACGCCAAACGTCAAACGGCGCAAAATCACCGACTGACCAGCCTTGGCCGTTGGAAAGTCGCAGCTTCTGAGGCCGGCGGTTACGTCACGATTCGATAATCGTTCTCTCCTCGTCTGTGATTCCGTAGAGTGTGTAAACCAAATTATCGATTTCAGTGTCGGTGGCGGCGATTTCGCGGTCGACGCGGTCAACTTGCGAGGGGGCGAGCTTGCCGGAATGCTTTTGCTTGTTCATTTCCAGCATCCGGCCAACGAGTTCCACCATCTTGTCGTGGCGGGCTTTGTCGGAAGGGTCGGAGAAGTTGATGGGGCGGATGGGAAGTTGCTCGATGTATTGCTTATTCGCAGCAAAGTAGCCACCGTGGAAAGGGGTCGTGACACTTTTGAAATAGAAATCCAGGAGTCTCGAATTCAGCAAGCCGCAAAGGTAGGAAAGACTGACCGTCGGGTCCGCTGAGGTGATTCCATATCCACCTGTGGTCACGTTGATAAAATAGAATCCGTCCGTATTGTCGACGTACGTAGCGAGGTGCGTGACCATGTAGGGCACCAGGAGCTTGGGTTGTTCCCACATGCCAAGATTTTGGGTGCGACCAAACCGATACCACTCAGCGTCCTTGAACTTGCCCTTCTCTCGGGTCTCCAGAAGCCTCTTATTCCGATTGAGGTAATCCCAAGCCAGGGGATAGTCCCGTTTCATCTCGGCTGGAGTGAAAAGGCGCGCTGAGC
>JBEKAD010000047.1:0-14190 GCA_050018435.1 Terriglobia bacterium | reverse complement strand
GAACGGAAAATGGGGTGACCTTCCTAACCCAGGCCGCTGGCCTGGGCTTTGCTAGGCCGCCCCTTTGGGGCTGAATGCGCGCACCCGCGGTGTCCAGCAGAAGATGTGGGACACGATCAGCTTAGGGGAGAGGGTGGCGCGAGAGCGCCGGGTGAGGGGGTCACCCGACGCCGAATCCCGGGCCCCGAATCCCGTGTCCTGCCCCGACCCCCAGCACCTAGCACCCAACGCCTGACACCTTCATTAGGCCCATTCTTTTCATCAACATCGTTTCAGAATGACTATAACTCATTTGTTTTCATCAAAATCGTTTCAAGCCCCGAAACTGACATTTTTTCTCCGTTTGTTTTCAATAACATCCTTTAACTATCCTTCATTTTTTGGCATTTTTTTTATTTCGCTCTCGCTGCCCTTGTACAATATAACTCTTTTTATTTCAATGAGATAGAATTTTGCAAGGTCTTGGCTCTCCACCAATAACCCCTTTGTTTTCTGATATATCGTTTCAAACCGCGGCCAGTTTCTTCTCGGTCATTCGCGGGCTTTTTGCCAGAGACATAAATACCTCCAAGCGGCAGGTGCCCGGTGTCAGGTGCCAGGGGCGGGACTCGGGACTCCGGTCTGGGTTCTGGAGGTTTTTCCCAGCACCTAACGCTTAGCGCCCAGCGCCTAGTATATCGTTTCAGTGAAAGATAACTATGTGACTTGCAGGGCATCGAACTTTTTCCAGCGATGGACGACCGGTGCCACGTTAATCTCAGCAACGCCTTGGAGGATGCGATGGTGCCATTCCTCCCAGGACTGGACTCGAAGGTGTCTCAGGAACGTTCGTGCCATCTTGCCGAACAAGGTTTCTACAATGTTGAGCCATGAGCCGTGCGTGGGGGTATGAACATACTTGAACCGGTTGGGCCGGGTTGCCAGGAACGCCCGAGTTTCCTTGGAAATATGGGCCGAGTGATTGTCGAGGATCAAACGGATCATCCCGTCGGGCGGATATTGCGCGTCCAGGTCTTGCAACAAAGCGATGAACTCGCGGCTGCGGTGACGCCGTTCGACGCGGGCCGTCACATGCCCCGAGTGCAGGTCCAAGCCGGCCAGGATAGAACACGTTCCCAGGCGCCGATATTCGTGGTCGCGCGCCAGGGTGGGGTGCCGTCCCGGGACGGGCGGCGGGTCCGGAGCCGTGTTGGCAAGGGCCTGTACTCCCGGCTTTTCGTCCCCCGCGACCGTGATCACCGTGGGCGGGGAGTCGCCGGGAAGCGTCGGTTGATTTTGCAGCGCCACTTCCTGGTAGACCAACAATACGTCCCGCATCTTGCTTTCGAAGGCCGGATCGCGGCGCTCCAGGTAATAGACGACCTTGTGCGGTGGCCGCGGCTGCGCGGCCAAAATCCGCTGCACGGTAGCTTTGCAGGCCCTTCCCAGACAGGCGTGCCCGGCCGCCGCCGCCTGCTGCCGGACATGCCGTGCCAACATCTGACGACTCCAGACTTCCGCCGCGTAGCCCCACTCCTTCGGCTTCGAGCAGGCCAGATGCACGACCCAGGCCTTGGCTTCCTCGGTCAGCACCGGCGGGCGGCCGTGGGGGGTGTCCTTCAAGCCCGCGGCTACTCCCATGGTCAGCGCTTTGCCGATCCATTTCCCAACGCTCTTGCGGCTCATGCGCACCGCCTTCATAATGGCGACGATGGCTTCCCCCTGATGGTACAGCCACAACACTTGCGCTCGCTCCACTTCTCTCCGCGCCGCCGTCCGCGACTGGCGGAGTCGATCAAGCAGTTGGGCTTCCTCCGGGGTCAACAGCAGTTTCGCTCGTTTCGATTTTTTGGCCATGCCTCAGCATAACACAATGCCGGGACAATGGATATAAATCAATGAAACGGCATACAAGCTTGGGGATTTAGTGTTGCCGCATCCTAACAACCCTGTTGCGCCGGACCGACGGAGCTGAAGCCTCACTTCCTCCACAACTCGTTAGATTCTGGCTGTCTTACTCCACAACCACCTGGATCTCCACTTCTTAACATCGGCACGTGGCGCCCCTACTTTGAGCGAGACCCGGGCGCTGTTCATGCGCCGGGGTCCCGGCAACGCTTCGAGGTATTGCTGGGTGTCGATTTCCTGGATGACCGAACCCAAAATTCTTGCTATGAGTTGTCAGGGCCTCGCGGCGGGGCAGGGCTTTTCGGGTTTGATGATTCCCGCGCCTTCCTTGATGGTGAGGAACTGGTTGGCGGCGATATTGGAGAATCTCTCCACCTTCTGAGTGGTGGGCCACTTTACCTCGATCAAGTCCACCAGCCGGGATGCTCCCAGGCCGAAATGGAGGCGCAAGTCGCTCTGCGACATCACGCTTGTACCGCTATGAACCTCGTCGATTTGCGCATGCTTTCCGGTCACCACGCGCACGCGTGCGCCGATGGCCGTGCGGTTGCACTGGGTGCCAAGCAATTTGATGTTGATCCAGTTATTCTTGTTGCCGCCGTCGTTCCGCAGGAGCGACGGATAATCGTTCATGTTCAGGACCAGCACGTCGATGTCGCCGTCGTTATCGAAGTCGCCAAAAGCGCAACCGCGGCTGGCAAAGTGCGCCGTCACGCCCGGCCCCATGTCCTTCGAAACCTCCTTGAATTTGCCATTTCCGAGGTTGCGATAGACGAGCCGAGGGGAAGTAAATTGCGCGTCCAGGTGGTACTCCTCGATTTCGGGATAAACGTGGCCGGTGACGTGGAAGATGTCTGTCCACCCATCGTTGTCGTAGTCCATAAAGCCGGCGCCCCAGCAGACATATTGCGTGTTGACGCCCAAGCCCGCTACAAATGTCACATCGGTGAACGTCCCGTCCCCGTTGTTGTGGTACAGGTCGGGTGTGTCGTCGGAAAAATTGGTTTTGAAAATGTCGAGCCAGCCGTCGCCGTCGTAGTCGCCCACGCCCACGCCCATGCCGGCCTGCTCCTGCCCGTCCCCGTTGTAAGCGCACCCGGCCATGACCCCGACGTCCTCGAACGTTCCGTCGTGTTGGTTGTGAAACAGAATGCTGGGCTCGGAGTCCACGGCCACGTAGATATCGGGCCAGCCGTCGTTATCGAAATCGTAGGAGACCGCGGTGATCGAATAGCGCGGCCCCGGCTTCAGGACACCCGCCTTCTCCGAAACATCGGTGAAAGTTCCGTTACCATTGTTATGGTAGAGAATGTTCATTCCGCCCGGCAGGCCGCGCGGGCCGCACATCACCGGAATGCCTTTCCATTGGCAATAGCCGGTCTGCCCCGGCACCGGCACTTTCTGAAGGTCCAGATCGATGTAGTTGCACACGAACAGGTCAAGGAAACCGTCGCGGTTGTAGTCAAGCCAGGTGCAGCCAGAGCCCCAGCGGACGCGGTCTTCCCATAACCCCGCCTTCTTGGTCACATCCGTAAACGTGCCGTCGCCGTTGTTGTGCCACAACACGTTGTGACCCCAATAGCCGCAGAACAGGTCATCCCAGCCGTCATTGTCATAGTCGCCCACACAAACGCCCGTGCCCCACCCGGCGCGGGCCAAGCCGGATTTCTCCGTCACGTCCGTGAACGTGCCGTCGCGGTTGTTCTTAAAGAGGTGCTGCGTGGGGGTTTTACCATCGGGATAGGGTTCTTCGCCAGGCAGGCGGTCGCCGTTGGTGAGGTAGATGTCGAGCCAGCCATCCTGGTCGTAGTCGAAAAAGGCCAGCCCGCTGCCCTTGGCTTCAACGATGTATTTCTTGCGCTTAACGCCGCCCCACACGTTGGGGACGTTGAGGCCGGCCTCTTTCGCCACATCCACGAAAGTGACGGGGGAAGGCGCTTGAGGATGAGGTCCGGTGGCCGCCTGAAGGACGGGAGTTCCTGGCCACCGCCACAGGGGCGTGGTGAGAGCTTCAAGAATTCCTGACCCCAGAATTATTGCTGAAGAACCCAGCCAATTGCGACGCGAGAATTTCATGCCATCCTTGAGGCGCCACAACGAACCGTCGCCTTTCCTCTCGTATCCCCTGCCCGTAAAGAAAACCAGCTCACCGCGCGGAAATTGAAAAGAGCCATTATACTATGCGTGTCTGCGCGCCTCCCCAGTGAAGCCCTGGCCGGCCGTTTGGCTCTTCTCTGGCAATTCCCGGCGCGGCAAGCTAGAATCCCTTTCGAGGGCACACCGCATGTCTGAAACCCATTCTGAGTCTCCTGCCGCGGCATCCGCCTCGGCCAGTGTCCGAATCATCGCCATTGCCGTGCTTTTTGGCTGCATCTATTACGCCAGCTCGGTGGTGATCACTTTGATCTGCTCCATCCTGATTGCCTCGGTCCTGGACCCGGGAGTCCGAGTGATGGAGGGTCACCGAATGCCGCGCTGGTTGGCCTCGCTCATCATGGTGCTTCTGATGCTTACCGTCGCCTACCTGGTCATCTACGTGATCTATGATCGTGCGCAGGCCTTTCTTGATGCCATGCCCAAGCTGGTCGAGAGACTGAAACAAATCACCGCGCACATTCAGGTGACGGCCAACAACATCCAGCAGAGCACACGGACCATTATGCCAGCTTCCCCTGAGGCGAACGTGCCGACCGTGCAGTTGCAGCAAGAATCCCCCTACGTGCAATTCCTGTTGCGGGGCATCGGATCGGTTTACGCCTTTATCGTCACCGTGATGTTTATTCCTTTCCTGGTGTTTTTCATGCTCACTTCGAAGAACCAGATGTGGGCGGCGTCGTTGAACCTTTTTCCCATCCACCGGCGCCAGCAAGCGGAAGATGTGATTCATGCCATCGCCCGCATGTTACGTCAATTTGTGGTGGGGAACTTATTCGTCGGGCTCATTTCCGCCGGCCTCATCACCCCCGTCTTCGCCATGATCCATCTCCAATACGCCTTGTTGATGGGACCTCTTGCCGCAGTTCTCAGCCTGGTTCCCTATATCGGTGTGGCGGTGGGAATTCTTCCTCCCTTGCTGGTCGCGCTGTTGCAATACGACACGCCGGGCCCCTTTGTGATCATTGGCGTCTCCGTCGCGGTGGTTCATTTCGTGGCCGTCAACGTCCTCACGCCCAAGCTCGTGGGCCAGCGCGTCAACCTGAATGCGCTCTCGGTGACCATTGCCATGATGTTCTGGTCCTGGCTGTGGGGAGGGTTCGGCTTGGTTCTCGCGGTGCCCATCACCGCTGCCATCAAGGCCGTGTGCGATAACGTTGAGGTCCTCAAGCCTTACGGCGCTTGGATGGGCGAAGGATAAGGCGTTTCAAGAGAAGTCAACTGCGTGAGGTTGAAAGCCAGAGGTTGAAAGCAACGCCGTGCCCCAGCGGTGAGGGCAGGCGCTGAAGGTTGGCGCTACTCTCCTGCCATTTCTCGCAGCTCGCGAACCAACTCCTCGACCGAATCGCAATCCTGAAAGATTCGAATTCCGGCGATTCCCGCCGCGCCGTTCCGGCGGCAGAAGGCGACGCGGTCGATGGTGATTCCGCCCAGCGCGAAAACCGGGATCGAAACTTGCGAAGCAACTTCCCGCAGCTTGCCGACTCCCAGCGGCGGGCCATACCTAAGCTTCGAGGGAGTTGCGAAAATCGGACCCAGCAGGATGTAATCCGCGCCCGCCGCTTGCGCAGTCAGGGCTTCCTCAGGTGAGTGGCAGGAGGCTCCCACGACGAATTCATCCGGCGCCAGTCTTCGAACCAAATCCACCCGCATCGAGCGCGTGCCCAAATGCACGCCGTGGGCTTTGGCCGCCAGGGCCACATCCAATCGATCGTTCACCATCACGCGGGTACGTCCCTGCGGGCGCGCGAACTCAAGGGCAGCTTCCGTTAGGGCAAGCAGGCGGCGGGCAGGCAGATCCTTTTCCCGAATCTGCACCCAATCCACGCCCGCGGCGATGGCTCCCGCGATGCAGGTGTCAAGAGTGCGGGATGGGATTTGGCTGCGGTCCGTAATGTAGTAGAGCTGAAAGTTGGCAGGCATTCTATTTTCGATTTTGGATTGAAAGACCTTCAGCCTCGTCCTTATTGAGATGAGGAATCCGGAAACTTGGGGTGGATCTTAATCCAAAATCCAAAATCTAAAATGCCTTTATCGATTCGGCCGGGAACTCACGAAGCCCAATTCGCGACGGAAGCGCCACAACTCAAAAAAGGCCAGCCAGACATCCGCCAGCCCAAGGCCGGAGACCGCCCCCCGCAGGAAGTAGTTGCGCGCGATGCTCGCAAATAAAGGGCAGTGGCCAACAAAATAATTCTTGGTCCAGAGCGAAATCCACGGGAAGACAAATAGAAACACGCCAATCTCGAAGCAGAACACGATGTACACGATCGTCAGAAGGCGATTCATTTATTTGATCGATCCGGGAATTCGGTCTCAGGCAAGACGATAGGGGCCACCCCCGCAGCAGCGAGTGGAATGTCTTTCAGGCCTTGTGCTGGAGCTCGCGGATCTTGTCCGCCACATCGCGGAAGTCGATATTCTGGCTATAGACCTCAGTAAATCTCTCCAGGGCACGGCGGGAATCGCCGGCTTGCTGGTACGCCACGCCCAGATCATATTGCAGGGCCTGTACCGCCTCCTCCTCGAGGCCGGGTGCTTCCAGCGCACGTAAGTACCACTTGACGGCAATAGCGGGCATCCTCTTCTCCATAAAACAAATTGCCAGCAGACTGCACGCCTGGAGGAAGTTCGGAGGGTAGTTTCCTTTCCCCGCACCCCTCACAACCTTTTGATACTCTCCAATAGCTTCGTCCAACAGTCCCATCTCCCGAAAAGCCACACCCAAATTGTAATGTGTCTCGGAATCGTCCTTGGCGGCGCCGGGCTCTTCCATCTCCGCCAGCAAGCCGCTGAGTTGCGCCGCGCCTTGAGCAGGCCCTGCGGAGGGAGGGGCCGCAGCCATCGGCGAGGCGGCAGGCGCCGCAGAGGGAGCGTCTGCGGGTGCCGCCAACCCGTCCAGTGATGAAGCCAAATCCCCGGCCAGGTCACCCAGCATGTCCATGCCTCCGCTCCCGGCGGCGACCGGTTGCTCAACCACAGGCTCATGCGCAAGCGTTGGCGTCGCGAATTCCGCCACCTGCGGTGGGGCCTCAGGCTCCGTCACGGGAGGTGGAACCACGGGACCCATTGCCGGCTCGGGTGGGGGGGTAACAGCGTAACTGGTGGGAAGGTCCCATTCTTCGTGCGCGGGCTCAGGTGGGGGCGCAACCTCTGGTTCTGCCTGCACAACTTCGATCGGCGGTTCGGCAGGGGGCGATTCGTCGGCAAGCTCAATTTCCACCGGCGGTTCTGCCACGACCACTTCATCCGCTAGGGCAACTTGCGCCTGTGGTTCCGCAGGGGGGGCTTCAGCGGCCTGCTCATCCAGCCGTCGGCGGAGTTCTGCCACAAACGGGCTGCCCGGGTATTTCTTCTCTAGCTCGGCCACGGCTTGCCGGGCCTCATCTACAAAACCGTTTTCAAGGTAGAACTCAACTTCGATCCTGCTATCTTCAAAATCAGCAGGTATCGCTTCTTCCACGGGCGCAGGCGGCGGTTCAGGAACCTCGGCGAGCGCTTCGGCGGCCGACCCCTCCTCCTCCACTACCGGTGGCGGGGCGGGTTCTTCAAGGGAAACTGGGATTTCTACTGGCGCTAGTATCTCCAGCGGGGGCGGAGCAACCGGTTCAGGGACAGGGGGGGCAGGGGCTTGAAAACCAAACGCCGCCATGGCCTCCAGGTCTCCGGAGAGATCCAATTCCATTGTCTGTTCGGCCAGCACGGGAGGTGGGGGTGGCGCAGCCGGAGGTTCGCTTGGAGCCTCGGGAGGCGTGAGGTCGAAAGAAACTTCTTCCACCGGTGGCGCTGCTGCCGCCGTAACCGGAGCCTCCGGAGCGATCACCGGAGTCGGAAACTCCATGGTCATTCCCGCTTCCGGCCTCTCAGGGGGGGCCGGGGGAAGCGGCACGGGCTCTTCCACTTTCTTGCTGGGGGGCGGAGGAGGAAGCGGAATCTCCGGCATGGCGCCTTTTGCCGACGCGATGGCATGGTATTTGCTCGCCGTCTCGAGATCACCATGATCGGTGAATATTCGAGCCAACTGCGCGGCGGCCACCGCTCCCCGCTCCGGAAAGCCCTTGCGGGAGATTTCCAGGATGCGCCGGTGAAGGTCGATTTGGTCGGGATAGATCTGCAAAACCTTGTCCAGTTCGGCGATCGCCTTCTCGGCCAGGTTGTAACGCGCAAACAAGTCACTGTTCTCGAGGGCCTCTTTCACCATCGCTTCCTGTTGAGCATCAATGCCCGCTGGCTCCGGGGGGAGCTCCTCCTCCGCCGCCGCAAGCACCATCTCCTTGGCGGAGAAATCTACGGGCTTGACCTCCCTGCCAAGGTTTTGGCGAATCGCATTCAAAAGACCACGGTAATTCTCATTCTCGGGTTCGCGCTCAGTTAGCTTCAGATAGGCCGCTTCGGCTTTCTCCAGGTCGCCGGCCTCTTCGTGGACGCGGCCCAGCGCTTCCAGGACTTCCGGTAAAGTAGATTCATCCGCAGTCCGTTCACAAATCCGATGGACCAATTCCAGGGTGGGAATGTGCTTGGGGGCCTTGTTCCAAATCCGGCGGAGGGCTTCCAACAGAGGACCGGCATTGTTCTGGCCGATCAGCGGCTCTGCCACGCTCGCGAGCAACTGATACGCTTCGTCAATGTCCCCTTTTTCCACCAAGAGCGCAGAAACGCTGGAGACCGGCGCGAAGTCCGTGGGGTTTGCGTGGAAAACCTCCAGCACCAACTTTTCTGCCTCAGGAAGCTTTCGGGCGCCAAGATAGGAGTCCAGCAATATCCGCCTGCCCGCGGGGTCCGATTGCAACTCCGGCGAGGAATTGATGATTCTCTCGGCTTCCTCCGGCTGCTGGCGCGTGATGGCCACGCGAGCTCGCAGAATCTGAATCTTAGAATTCTTCGGGTCCAACTCTGCGGCTTTTTTCAAGGCGGTTTCAGCCGCCGCCTGGTCGTCGCGGCGCAGCAAAATCTCCGCCGATTCCAAATAGATTTGGGCGGCCTCTTCCCGCTTGCCCGCCTGTTCGCATTCCGCCGCCAAGCGGTTGCGAAAGTTGATGTTCTCTGGGTCAAGCTGCACTAGCTTGCGGAGAACCCCCAGAGCGCGTTCCATCTGATTTCGCTTTTTGAAAAACTCCGTCGCCTGGAGATACTGTTCCCGAGCCTCGCGATTCAGGCCCTGGAGCTGATACACCTCCGCCAACTTCAGGAGAGTGTCCACGGAATTGGGATCAACCTTCGAGATCTTCTTGTAGATGGCGATGGCTTTAACATTGAAACCTTCGCGGGTGTAAGCTTCCGCCAGCTTGTGGAATTGCCTTAATCCCTCGGTGATGTTCCGATCGCGGATATAGAGATCGCCAACCGTGTTGAACAGAGACACGTCGGAGGGGTCATTATTAAGGATTTCTTGATATTGCTTGATGGCTTGAGCAATCTTGCCTTGAGCTACAGACTTCTCAGCCTCTTGCAGTGCTTTGGCCTTGTGAAAAGCCATCTATACGCTCCCATTGCCCCTCGATGGTGTGGACGGTCCGCTAACCGTAACATACGCTCCCATCCAAGTCAACGGAATGAGGGGCCTTTCCTCGCCTCGGACCTAATTGATTAAACCATTGCCGCACTTGAGGTTGGCAAAAAACCGCAAACTTTCCTTTCAAAGGAGAGATCTGGGTTCTCCACGGGACGTCACCGCCCTGCCCGCCTGGGCGCGGCCTCTGGCCGGCACGGGGCGAAAACTTCCATGCGCAATTCTTGGCACTTACTGTACCCCGAAGCCAGCCGCTTTACGCGGGCTTGGGAGCGGGAGGCGGTAAGGTCCGCGCCTGCACCTCCGACTGAAAATTGACCTTTCGGTGGTTGCCGTCGCAAAAGGGCTTATTCTCCGAATGCCCACAGCGGCAAAGACCGATCGCGGTCCGGCCTGACAAATCAAAAGTGCTCCCGGTTGCGTCACAGATCGTGAAGTCGCCTTCCACCCGGATCGGACCGTTGTTGTTGATGGTGATTTTCGCCAAACTATCCTCCTGTGTTGAATAAACTCAACGCTGATTATTAAATAATCCTTCTCGCTGGAGGTTGCAAGATATTCGCATTGCAACGCAGCTAAGCCCTGGCATTTGTGACGCTACAGTCCCTCTTGCTTTTGCAGTAAAGCCTCCGAGATCGGGAGGATAGCCACGGACCATTGTCCTGCGTGCCGCAAACATACCATTGTAATCGGATCGCCAGTTCCCCGTAACTGTGCATGGCGCCGGGGCAGGCCAAAGGGTTTAATCAGCACCAAAATTAAAATTGCAAAGAACACCAAGGAGATGGCTCCATGCAAGGCCATACATTCGCGGCGGCTTAACTCAATCTTCCCCTCCTGAAACGCCCTCGCTCGAAACGTAACCACCAGATCAAGCGCCACCAAAATGACCACCAGAAGCAGTTTTGCGTGAAACCAGTGTTCCCGGAGATAGTTAGGGTCGTGGGAAACCAGGAGGAAACCTGTGATCACCATGAGGGCTGCTCCGGGGTGCGCAAATCCCTCCAAGAGTTTCGATTCCAGGCGCCCCAAGGTGACGTGCATTTCAGGAGTTGTTTCCTCCGTGTGAATCGCCAGGATCTGAGTGACCACCAGAAGACTTCCCAGCCAGAAAACCAAGCCAATAATGTGAAAAACCAGCGTCCAGGCTACCATAAGAGGAAACTGATCAAAACCAGGAGGATGGAAACGATCACAATCACCGTGTTGCGCGGGGAGCCCAGCGTCCCAATTCCGCGCGCGGGTGAAGACCGTTCCGGTGCGGGCGCAGGCTCGATCTCCGGCGGTGCTGACCTCGATGGCAAATCGCTTCTCCGTATACCATTATATGAGAAAGGACGCCTGGCTGCGAAAAAAACCTGCGGCGCGGCATGCCGGCAAGCTAAGGGGAGGTGCGAGCGGCCACTGGTTGGCCGCGCGCGATCAGCCGGATGGGCCCCGTTAGCCCCGCTGGTACCGGCCGTATCAGCTCATTCCCTTGATCGACGAACCTTTCGCCATAGCGCGCGGTAAGCTCCGCCCGGTTTGGCAAGGGGCTGCCCGCCATTTCGTTGACCGCGGTATTGCCGACTACAATGCGCAGCTCGTTTTCGCCCTGGTGAATAAAGGGGGTTACATCTATTTCGTAGGGCGGATGCCAGATCGTGCCCGCACGCCGGCCATTGACGTAGACTTCCGCCGCTTCGCGCACTGGGCCGTCAAGCCATGCCTGGAAGTGCGCTTCTTTCTGGATCGGAATAGGCGTCGGATCACCGAGGTTTAGATCCACTTGGTTTCCTTTGCGGAGAAAACCGCTGGGAACATAAAATTTCCTTTGGTACGTCGCGAGACCGGAGAAGTTTCGCAAACCTTCGATTTCAGTCCAGGACTGCAAGGATTCCATGACCATTCTCTTGCCGGTACCTTCAAAAGTAACATCCCACCCGCGACTGATGTCGAGTGGTTCTAGGAGATACTGGAACCCGGCAGGAACCATTTCCCTCGGCCCTTCACGGTCCGTGAAAACCAGCAACCGCGAGCCGTAAGGCTCCAGATCAAGTGGAATGACGGCGCCATCGCCCCGACCGTGCAACACGTAGGCGGTCGCCGCCTCACCCGTGAAGAGATCCCACCATTCCGGATTTTTCCCTTTGACACGAAAAGTAGCCGTCGCCTGCACGCGTTGGTTGGAGGTGTTGGCGATAAAGTAGATTTCCGCCGAGTCGGTATGGCGATGAATGAAACCAAGATCTCGCGAACGAGGAGAGAAGGCAACGTCAGGAGGGTAGAGGCGGGTCAATTCATCCTCGAGAGGCTTACTCTCTTCGGGAACGAAGTGCCCCGGCGCGGACGGCTTCTTGAAAAGACCTTCCACTTGCCGTGCCACTTCCGCGCTCTCGGACTCCTGATGGAGAAAACCCGGCGCGAGAGATGGCAGGCGCCGCGTGGCGATCAAGGTCCCGCCGCTTTGGGCAAATTCACCAAGCTTGGCCAAGGTCGCGGGTGGGATGCGTTCGATTCCCGGCAGAATAACGATGGGAAATTCTTGATTGGCAATGGCCAGCTTGCCTTTTTCGATGTGTCCCTCTCGCGCCAGGATTTCGTCATCGACAAAATCCAGGTTGTATCCCGCCTCCAGCAGGCCGGGCACCAGGTCCGGGCCGAGTTTCCGCCAGGTAGCCGCCCACAGATTCGCGTGGCCGGGGGTCAGGTCCGCCCAAGCGTCGTGGGTGGGCAAGTAAACCGCAATGTCGTTGGCGGGCCTGCCTTGGCGCAACATGAAGCTGGCGCGCTGCATATAGCGCGCGAGGTCCGGCATGGCGAACCACCAGGGATTATGCGGGTCGAGCGCCCCCGCCGCGTAAAAATGCCAGCCGGGCTCCGGCACGCCGGGCGGCGAATAAGGCCACCCGTGGGCGACCAGTTGATTGATTCCCTCCAGAAAGAACTCGTCGGCAGCGGCCTTGAAATCGAGGGGGGTGGCGCGGAACGGGAGCGAGTGAATCCACGTCCAAGCCTCGGCGGAGATCACCGGCGTGCCATAAAGATGCCCGGCGGAAGAAGCCCAACGCGAAGCCGTGAAGTGGTTCCAGTGGCCCGCTTCATCCCCCTGCTCGCCTTCCGGAAGGTCCACGAACCGGTAGCTCGAGAGCTGTGCCGGCGGCGTGCCATAGGCTTGTACCCTACACAACACGTGATGCTGGTGGCACCACGCCTGAAATGGCGCCAGGAAATTCTGGTTCAACAACTCGCTCAGCGTTTCGCCCCAATCATGCCGCAGGGCCGCCGTCTGTGGTCCGATGTCGGCAACGAGCGCGGGCAGATAGGGCGTCAAGTCGTATCCGCGCCGGCGCTGGAATTCTTTCAGAAAGCCCGCGGTCCAGTCGGACTGGTACACTTCCAAGCTATCGCAGAACATGGCGCGGATGTTTCCACCGCCCGCGACCGCAAGGGGCGCGCCTACGCTCTCCAGGTGTTTTTGCATGGCCGCGCGGCTGTAATGGTCAAGAACCAATCCTTCCGCGCCCACCGCGGCGCGCTTCACTTGCTGTCCGGTTAATCCCGCCACAAAGAACAACAGGACGCGTGGACCGGCAGGAGAAGGGGGAAGCCGAAAGCTTCCATCTTCCTGCGGGGCGATCTGATGCGAGGAAGTTGCGTCGAAGTGGCTCCCGTCTCCAGAGGCCACAAACGCCGCCAGGAATCGCTGGCCCTCTTGCAACTGCGGACCAGGGATCGTCCGGGCGCCTTCCTGGATGGGGAAACGAAGGCAGCGCAACCCTTCGGCGGCGAGTTCCGGCGTGATGTGAGGCCCCCCGTATGGCCATCCGCTGCCCATGGTCATGTCCATGCGCAGGCCAAGCTCGTGCGCCGTGCGCGCCGTGGAATTGACTGCCGCAAGAAATTCCGGAGAGAGGTAGAGAAGGTTCAACAGGCCTTTACTGGGATCGTCGAGGGTGAGGGGATATACCGGCTGGACTTCAAACCCACCGATGCCGCCATCTTTCATCGCGCGCATTTCCCGATCGAGTTCTTCCGTCGTCACCGCTGGCCCAAACCACCACCAGCGCACCATGATTTTCGAGTCTTCAGGAGGAACACGAAAGTTGTCCTGTAGGGCTGAGATTGCCGGGTTTCCGGATGACTCCGAAAGCCGGGATGAGGGCCCGCCCCATCCGATGCGACAAACGCTGGCGCTGGCCAAAGCCAGCAAAGCTAACGCCAGAAGCTCAACACGTTTCAGATTTCGGATATGCATGGCGACCTCCCACGGTGCCTCTACGCTCAGGATGACAGCGAAGGACTCAGGATGACCGCAGTGCAGCCTTCTTCCGCAACCTGTAAAGCCTCGCCAGTGCCAAACCTACCAGCGATTATTCCGGAACCACAACATTCCCTACCGACTACAGAACTCCGCGTAGCTCATTAGCTTGATGCCCAACTCGTTGACCAAACGCTTGATCCGCGGGCTGGTATAGGCCAAGGTTTCGGCGGCGCGGAGGCGTCCCGTGCCCATCAACTGGACGTGTTCGGGCTCGAAATGCACCAGCGCGTCATTCTCCACAGACGACAGCCCCGGGTGGCCGATCAACAGGTTGACCCCGGGCTCAAGTCTTCGCAGCACCATCTCCAGGGCCTTTTCCTTCTCCTCCGGAGGCACA
>JBEKAD010000046.1:0-14307 GCA_050018435.1 Terriglobia bacterium | reverse complement strand
GACCCAGGAGCTGTATTGCTGGGGAGGAATCAGTTACACAACTCCCTTTACCTACAGAGATGGTTACCGGCTCTCCAAGCAGGTCGGTCGTTGGGTTTGGGAACCGTTGCCAGACCTGCCGAGTCCGGCAGGATTTGGCAGTATCTGCGCCATCGGCACCAAAATATATATTCTTGGTGGGGCTGACTACAATTCCGAGAGGTTTTACACTCATGCGGATCGTGCTGGACACAATAACCGGCTAGGGGCGCGGTTATTGATGATTGACGCGGCAGACCTGAGGAGGGGGTGGAAACACCTGGCTGATTGCCCCGGTACCCCACGCTGGGTAGCTGCCATGGCGGCAGTGAAGGGTAAGGTGTTTGTGATCGGTGGGGCGACGGGGAATGACAATCCGAACCATCCCGATGGTTACAACACAGTAGTTGATAATTGGAGGTACGATCCCGCAAGGAATCAGTGGAACCGGCTTCGCGACTTGCCCGTCGCAAGCGGCAATTTTCCCTCAGGGCGGATTGTGTATGAGGGCAGGTACATACTTTTGATCGGTGGGAATCAGTATCCTAAGATCGAAAACACCGATGGCAGCCTTCGAGAGCCTTACGGAGTTCCTTACAAACATTACAAGGAGAAAGACTACTTCAGCGACGTTTGGGTGTATGACACCCACACCGGTTTGTTCGGAACGGCAAGCCCCTTGCCAATCAACAACAATATGCCGATGGCGGTCCTGGAGGGCTCCACACTCTACCTGATCGGCGGTGAAACTGGGGGTTCGATCATTGAAGGAGAGCACTTCGGCCATCATCCCGACCTCTTCTTGGTGGGGAGCATCGAGAGAACAAAGTAACGGTTCGCCTTAACATGACTACGCCAACACCGTATGGTGGGGCTTTGATCCTGCAGACAACAGAGCGGCCTTGCAGGCGGCGATCGATTCCCATGGCGAACACTTTGACGCTGCAATGCCGTAGGGGGTATCAAGTGATGGGGAGTTCAAGATGAACGTAGGTGAAAGTACGCAGGGGGGGTGGCGCTCCAAGATGAATCGGCGCTCCATGCTCCAGGCCATGACGGGCGCCACGGCGCTGGGTGCGGGAGTTCAGCTTGCTGGCAGCGTGGGGGACAAAGCGGCTGGCTCGCCGCAGGAGCGGGGGAGCCTCTCGCTCGCCCATCGCATCCCGGAGGCGCACTGGGTGGCGGACGAACGGTTCGCACTCCTTCTCAAGCTATTGCGAACCTATCGCCGCGCGGTGGACGAGGTCGTGTTGTGCAATGATTTCGGCTCCTGGCCCCCCTTGAGCGAAATCGAACGCAGCAATCCTGTCTTGCAACGGGGCATTGCGCAGCTCAAGCAAGCAGGCTGGCGCACCGGCATTAACGTGGGGGTGACAATCGGCCACGGGTATACCGATGACTCGCTGATGCCCCCATTACCTTTCCAAGCGGAGGTGGGGCACGACGGCAAGGTCTCGAATGCGTGCCCGTGTACCAACGACCCCAAGTATCGTGAATACATCCGCAAGAAATACGCACTGATGGCCCGCACGAGTCCCGATTTCATCTGGGTGGACGACGATCTGCGCGCCAGCCATCACGGCCCCACATATCCTTGCTTTTGCCCGATCTGCTTAAGGTTGTTTGGGCACGGAATGGACCGCCAGGCGCTGGTGGCGCAGCTCAACTCGCCCGCCCAAGGCGAACTGCGGCGAGCATGGACGGAATTCCGCGCCGCTTCGATCGAAAGCTTGTGCGCGGACATTCACCTTGCCATCACCGGAGCCAATCCTTCGGTGGAAATCGGTCTCATGACCATCGGCTACAGCCACAGCACTTACGGTGGTTACGCCATCAACCGCTGGATGCAGGCGCTGGGAGCGCGTCGCGGGCGGCCGGGCCACGGCTATTACACTGACCAGGCGCCGCGCACTGAACTGCTGGACAAAACCTTCAACGTGGGACGCCAAGTACGCGATTATCCGCCTGAGGTCGGCGTTATACAGTACGAGCTGGAGGACACTCCCCACATCCCCCTCGTCAAGGCAGCCCGTACCGTGATTAACGAATGCACCGCTGCCTTGATGGTGGGCTGCACGGGCATTGCTTTCACCCTCTTTCCGTCCACGGAGGTGAGCTTCGAAGATTATCACCGGGTGTTGACCGCCGTGAGTTTGGAGAGGCCGGCATGGGAGGCGCTATTGAAGGGCATGGCCGCGCTGTCGCCGGCGGGCTTCTGGCCGGCCGACCATCCACAGCTCATGGCCAATCGCCAAGTTGACGATACGGGTTGGTTCTGGGAACACGGCGTCTACGACATCCAACAGCCCAACGAAACGGCGGAGATGGGCCTGCCCCTGACCACCGATCCCAAGGCGGCATGCGGTGTGCTGTTGGCAGGCAAGGTGGCGGAGGCATTTACTACGGAGGAGTTGCGCGGCTTCTTAGCGAAAGGTGTGCTGATGGATGGCTTCGCGCTCGGGGTACTTTGGGCGCGGGGGCTGGGAGAGCTGACCGGTGTGAGACCTGGGGAGCGGACTCCTGGCGGCATCACGGAGCGTTTGGCGGATCACCCCCTAAACGGACGATACGCCGGCGACCGCCGGGAGGTACTGGCCGGTCCGTCCGATGGTGTGTGCAGCTTGGTCCCGGTAGGCGAGGGCGTCGGAGACCTGGCACATCTGGTGCGCTCCGATGGTACCGACGCGGGATGCTGCTTTTCAACCTATACGAACGTGCTAGGCGGACGTGTGGCGGTGAGCACCTACGGACCGTGGCATCGGCAAGGGCGCAGCGCTACGCGTCACCGGCTTCTGGCTGTGGCCGACTGGCTGGCCCACGGACGCCTTCCGATTCTGATTGAGCAGACGGTGCGCGTGGCGCCTCTGGTGCGAATGAGCCCGGATGGGAAACGGTTTGCCCTCCTGCTGTTCAATACCGCCCTTGATCCGAGCGGTCCGCTCACCTTGCGGTTGCGCGCCCAACCCCGGCAGGTTTCGCTGGTTCATCAAGGAAAGGCTACGCCCTTGGAGGCTGAGCTTGAAGGAAGTGCCCTCGTCGTGCGGGTTCCATCCGTGCCCGCCTGGCAGACGGCGGTCCTCTTAGGGAGTTAGCTTCGGGGCCTTTCCGCACGGCAAGCGGCGAAGCCGCAGATCATTGGTCAGTGGCCGGACCGTAATTTGGACAAGCTTGGGTTACCGGAGGGTAGAATGTTGCTATCGAAGACGGATTTAGCAGGCTCTCGCCGCAAGTTCCTGTTGGAACTGGCCGGCTTGACGCTGGGCACAGCCGCGCTTAATAACCCCCTTCGCGCGGCGGAGCACAAGGAAATTGAACTTGCCCGCGACGGACGCTCGAAATACCGCATCGTGCTCAGCCGGAACGCCTCTCCTTCTGAACGGCGCGCCGCTGACGAGCTCCAGAAATTCATCGAAGAGATGAGTGGAGCCCGGCTCCCCATCGCGCCCGAAGCTGCTTCGCGGGGAGGGAAGAGGATCTTCCTCGGTCAGAGTGAGGCGCTGGATTCCCTAAAGCCGGGGATTGATTTTGATGCCCTTGGCCCGGAAGGTTTTGCCCTCAAGGCGCTGGGGAGGAATTTAGTGATTGCGGGCGGGGAAGAGCGCGGCACCATGTACGGTGTCTCGACGTTCCTGGAAAAGCTCGGCTGCCGCTGGTTCACGCGCGACGTGAGCCGCATTCCCCGGAAGACGACTATCACGGTTCCCGTTCTGGACGAGGTTCACCAGCCCGCCTTCGAGTACCGTCTGCCCTTTGCGGCCGAAGCTCAGGACAAAAACTGGGCGGCTCGCAACAAGGTGAATGGGGGATTGGCTTCTCCTCTCGATGCCTCCACGGGAGGGTCGGTTCAGTACTATCCCTTCGTCCATTCCTTCTTCGCCTTGATTCCTCCCAAGAAGTACTATGCCGATCATCCCGAGTATTTCTCCCTGATCGACGGCGCGCGGCGCACCGAACAGGCGCAGCTCTGCCTTACCAATTCCGATGTGCTGCGCGTGGTGACGAAAACCGTGATGGGCTGGATTGTGGAACATCCGGAAGCGCAAATTATTTCGGTTTCGCAGAATGACTGGAGCGGATGGTGCGAGTGCGACAACTGCCGGCAGGTGATGGCAGAGGAAGGCGCCGTTTCCGGCCTGCTGCTGCGCTTTGTGAACGCCGTGGCCGAGCAGGTTGAAGCCCGCTATCCCGGCAAACTGATTGACACCCTCGCTTACCAGATGACGGAGCAGCCTCCGCTGAAGGTGCGGCCGCGCCCCAACGTGCGCGTGCGCCTTTGTCCGATCGGCGCCTGCGAGGCTCATCCCTACGAAACCTGCCCGCACAATGCCTACTTCGTGCGCAACCTGAAAGGATGGGCGGCCATCTCGCGCCACCTCTACGTTTGGCACTACACGACGAATTTCACGCATTACATCCTGCCCTTTCCCGATTTCGACGAGTTGGCCGCGGATACGGGGATGTACCACCGCAACGGGGTGGTGGGGGTATTTTTCCAGGGTGATGAGGAACCGGGCGGGGGCGCCGACCATGCGGATTTGCGCTCCTACCTCACGGCGCGTCTGCTTTGGGACCCGGCGACAGATGTTGACCGGGAGGTGATGGAGTTTCATAAGGCGTGTTACGGCGCGGCGGCCCCGCCCATGCTTGAGTACTACAAACTGTTGCAGCGAATGGTCCGCCCTTCACCGCGCGGGGAAGGCCAGCACATTTTCATTCGGCGCTCGCCCACGTTTTCAGCGGCGAACCTTCAGGAAGCCCGGAGACTTTTGCGTGAAGCGGAGAACCTGGCCGGCGACGAAGCAATTCGCGGGCGCGTCCAGAAGGCCCGGCTGACGGTGGATTACGCGGAACTCCTCGCTTCCAAGCGGTTTTCCGTTGATCAAGGTCAATACGCTCCCGTGGACCTGCCAGGAGTGACGGAGCGCTTTCACGGCTTCATGGCGGAGGCGCAGCGCATGGTCATTCAACACCTCCACGCGGCCCAGTCCAACGAGGCCGACGAGCAGCAGTTTGCGGCCTTTATGAAGCCTTACGCCCTTGCGCAGTTGGAAAACGCCGCGCTGCGGGTGGACGTGGCGCCGCAATTGACCGGACGGGTTGTGGGCTTGATCGAGAAAAGCAGCGGCAAAAATGCAGTCCGCCATGCCGAGCCGGAAGAGTTGTGGTCCGAATCGGAAATCTGGAATCCGAATTTTGGCGGACTCGGCCTCTTTCCCCACGCAGATTTCCATGAGCGGCGTCCGATGGAGGTGAAGTGGACACTCGATGCAGGATCGACTAATAACCGCACTTGCCGGCTGACCGGCGAGGCGGCCGGTGGATTGCGCTTCGAGCGGACCTTGGAGCTGGAGGGTGACGGCCCGCAATTGCGCACGCGGACAGTTGCCGTCAACGGCGGGACCCAGCCGATAACTCTCACCCTCGAGTCGTCGCTGGACGCGAACCCGGCGGACCGAAACGCTCCCTTGGAAATCGATGTCCTTTTCCGCGCGCGCAGTGGGAGTGAGGTGGCGCGCCATATTTCCTCGCTTACGCAGGAATATTTGGGGACCGCTCGTTTCCAGGGTGACGAACTTCCGGCGGGAGAGTGGCGGGTGAAGCATTCGCCGCTGGGATTGGTCTTGATGACCAGCTTCGGACCAGAGCAGGTCGACCGCTGCACCGCGCAGTGGAGAGCGCGAGGAGAGAACCGGGTAACATTGGGCGTTTGGTCCACCAAGCGGACTCTAGGGCCGGGAGACAGGTTGGAGCTTGCCGTCGCCTATCAAGTTCAGCAAGATTGAATCAGAGGCAGTGGAAGGAGCGTCCTATGCATCGCAAATTCTTTGCACTTCTTCTCTTCGTAGTGTTCCGGGCGCCGGCCTGGGTGGCAAATGCGGATTCCGGCATTGCCGTGGTTTCCGCCGACATGCGGAATGAGGCCGCGGTGAAGCAGGTGCTGGCGGGGCAGCGGGAAGATGCCAACGCCGCCTGGTGGGGCTTCGACGCCGCGGACAGTACGGCAGCGCTTCAGGCGGCGATCGACTCTCATGCCAAACGCGTGCTGGTGCCTTACATGGGCGCCCCGTGGATCGTACGCCCGATCACCCTACGGAGCGACCAGGAGATTGACTTCGAGCCCGGCGTGCTCATTCTGGCCAAGCGGGGTGAGTTTCAGGGGCAGGGAGATAGTCTGCTTTCGGCCGTAGGCGTTTCCAACCTCACGTTGCGGGGTTATGGCGCGACGTTGCGCATGTGGAAGAAGGACTACCAGAATCCGCCCTACAAGAAAGCCGAATGGCGCATGGGCATTGCCATCCACGGCTGCCGCAACGTGCGGGTGGAAGGATTAAGAGTGGAGAGCAGCGGCGGCGACGGCTTTTACGTGGACGGCGGCGCCGGCCGGGAGTGGAGCGAGGACATCACCATCCGCAACTGCGTGGCCTATGACAACCACCGGCAGGGCATCAGCGTGATCAGTGTGGTGAACCTGTTGGTGGAAAACTGCACCTTCGCGGCTACCGGCGGCACCGCTCCGGAAGCGGGAATCGACATCGAGCCCGACGCGCCGCAGCAACGCCTGGTGAACTGCGTCATCCGGAACTGCATTTTCGAAGATAACCACGGCCAGGAGATCGTCATCTATCTGCGGCGGATGGACCACACCACGGAGCCCGTCTCCATCCGCTTTGAGAACTGCTTGTCCCGACAGACTGACCCGACCATCGGCGGCTCTTCTGGAATGGCCGTGGGACGAGTTCGCGACGACGGTCCCAAGGGGCTCATCGAATTCATCAACTGCGTTTCGGAGAATACCGGGGGAGAAGGCGCCAAAGTCTACGACAAGTCTGCGAACGCAGTCCTTGTACGCTTCGTGCGGTGCAAGTGGTCGTCTCCCTGGATGTCGGCGCGCCCGCAATACGCAGGCCCGCGCGTTCCCGTGCTGATCGAGTCGCGCCTCACAATTGTGACCACTCATTTTGGCGGAGTAGAGTTCAAGGATTGCTATGTTTTTGACAACGTAAACCGTCCGGCCTTGCAGGTTGAGGAAGTTAGCTCAGAGCTTGGCGTGCGGGGAGTGCACGGGCTCATCACGGTGCAGAATCCATCGGGGGCGCGAATGCGGTTAGGCCACGCGCCGGTGGACGCGGATGTGCAAGTGGCGCCCGCCAATCCTCCGCAGCCGGCAGCGGGCAAAGCGCCATAGGTTAGCTGGGGCGGTTCAGACTGGCGGCTTAGCGGTGCGCTACGCTCTCCAGTGCGGCGCGGTTCTGAATCACCAAGTGCCGTCCCCGCGCCACTATCAACTGCTCTCGGCGGAAGGAACTGAGGGTGCGGCTTATCGTTTCCGGCGAGAGTTCCAAGACTTCGCTGATCTCCATCCGGGAAAGCGGCAGCGTCAGGCTCACTGTCCCATTGCTGGTAGGGGTGTCGGGTGTGATGAGCGAGAGCAAGAACGTCGCCAGCTTCATGCGGGCGTCCTTAAAGCTCATGTCGGTCATCTGCTTCCGGACGCGTTCCAATTCCCCCACGAGAAAGCGCACCATGCCGATGGCAATTTCCGGATTGGTTCGCAGGTAGGTGGAAAAGTCTTCGCGGGGCGCCGCGCAAATCTCGCAGTCACGGAGGGTTACGGCGGTAAGGGGATAGGAGACATCCGTGAGTGATTCGAGACCGAACAACTCACCGGGGAAGAGCACCCCGGTAATACGGTCCTTCCCATTCTCCAGCGGTTTCACCATCTTCACCAGGCCGGAGCGCAGGGCGAAGAGATGTTGCGCTGAGCCTCCTTCGAAGAAGAGGATTTGGTTCCGGCGATAGCGGGTAGGTCGAAACACGCAACCTAACGCCTGAATCTGGTCGGTCGACAGATCGCGGAACAGCGAGGTTTTCAAAACGGGACAGTTGGAGCATCCAGGTCCCATGGCACTCTCCTCTTGAGATTTCCTCAGCCGGCCTTTCCTCAGGCGGGAGAGCCGGTTGCCCTCCCCGCCCGTTGGCCAGCTTCATGCGGTCGCTGGGGCCACTTCTATATTCGATTTGATCCATTCCGTGCTTACAGATTTAGGCCGCGTAATGGGTGTGCCCAGGGCCCGGTTCAGAACCAACTGGGCGCACAATCCCAGCGCGCGAGTACACGCACCGGAGCAAATCAGACTGCCTGGGCTGTTCCCGGCTCGGAAAAATGACCCAGAAAAGGCATGGTTAGCTTCGCGAAATCTGAGTAGCGCATGCGGATACAGTCTTCGTGAGTCCCCGCGCAGAATACAATCTTCTCAGTATTTGCCACCGCCCGGTCTACACATACGCCAATCCCGTACAAGTTGCCGAAGGGCGGTACCGCGCCGAGGTCGCAGTCTGGAAAAAGTCCTACCAGCTCACTTTCCACGAGCATCTCCAGTCGGTTCGCTTTCAGGGCCGACTTGAGTTCCTGAAAGTTCAGCCGGTGTGAAGCTGGCATGACGACCAAAAGTGGCTTATTGTCCCCTCTGGCCACTACCACTTTCACGCACCTCTTTCCCGAAACATGGAGGGAGTGCGCAACTTCCTGGGCGGTAAAGGCTTGAGCGTGGTGAAGCGTCTCGTAGGAGACATTCTGGGAGTCCAAGTAGTCGCGGATCCGTTGGGGTATGGCCATATTCCCCTCCTTCAGAACGAATTACGACTCTCCTGATGAAAGGCAAGGCAATCGCCCTGCCAGAATCGGCTCTATTCCCGGCAGGGTGGAGGGCTCGGCTTGGGGAAGGCTAGATGTGGGTAGTCTTTCATTTTGTGATATTTGTCAATTTTCACAGATACTTAATGAAGCTGTGAAGGCCTGGGGGCGATTCGCCGCTTGATCCGGTGCGAAATTCAACGCATGACTGGCGCGAATTTTTTCTCTGTGGTATGTCATAGGACATGGAGACACCAGGTAGTCGGATCCGGGCTGTTTTACGAAGTAAGAGGTGACGTTGACGGTCTATTCGTTACCGCACCCTCCCCCTTCCGCCAAAACGGAACCGGGGGGCGATCTTTCCGATGATTCGCCCGATGAGGGGTGGTCACGCCGAGGTCGACCGGCCGCGGCGATGGTCGGCGAAGAAAGCGCAGGGCGAGTTCACAGGGCACTTTTCGCACTTCGGCTTGGTGCGTTTGCAGATCTCCAATGCTGTCATCCTGAGCCCATTCGCTGCCGCTCAGGGTAAACTACGCGAAGGACCCCTGTATTTGAATTTTCAAGCAAATACAGAGGTCCTTCCTTCGCTATGCTCAGGACCGGCTTCGCCTCCTCAGGATGACAGTGTGAGGGTTTTTTCCGCAGCCTGAAGAACCCGGCACGGAGTGCGCGGGAATCGAAAACGTATTGAATCCCCGCGGGGGCTAAAGTACGATGCACGCGAACGCTATTCGGGGGAATGACAATATGGAATGGATAAAGCACATCCTTTGCGTCCTGGTTGGGGCACTGCTGGTTTTCGGAGCCCTTTTGGCGATGGCGGATGCCGCGGGCCAATCCGGTTGGAAGCAGATCAACGCCGCAAGGATTCTGGAGAACATCAAGGTTCTCTCGTCTGACCAGTACGAGGGCCGCGCGCCCGCTTCCCAGGGTGAGACGCTTGCCACCGGGTATATCGAGGACCAATTCAAGAAAGTGGGGCTGAAGCCCGGGAATCCTGATGGAACTTACTTTCAGAGCGTGCCGATGGTGGGCATTAAAGCTGATCCCAGCGCGCAGTTGGTGTTCACGGACTATGCCAGCGGAAAGCACGAGACGCTCAAATTCGCCGATGACTTTGTGGCCTGGACTAAACGCGTGCAGCCTGCGATCAGCGTTGAGGCGGACATGGTTTTTGTGGGCTACGGCGTCGTGGCCCCGGAGTACCAGTGGGATGATTTCAAGGGGCTGAACGTCAAGGGCCGGATTCTGGTGGTGCTGATTAATGACCCGCCGGTGCCGGACCCCAAGGATCCTTCCAAGTTGGACGAGAAGACTTTCAAGGGCAAGGCGATGACCTACTACGGCCGTTGGACTTACAAGTTTGAGATGGCGGCGGCAAAGGGCGCTCTCGGGTGCCTGATCGTACACCAGACCGGTCCGGCGGGCTATCCCTGGGGTGTAGTCCGGAGCAGCAATACGGGCGAGCAGTTCAATCTGGTGTCCGGCGACCGTGGGATGTCGCGATGCGCGGCGGAAGGTTGGATAACTTACGAAAAGGCGAAGGCCCTGTTTGCTTTGGCGGGGAAGGATTTCGACGCGCTGGAGAAGTCTGCCGTCAGCCGTGATTTCCACCCCGTGGACCTGCACGTGAAAGCTTCTCTCGGGCTCCGGAACACCCTCCGCACCATCAATTCCAAGAATGTGGTGGGCAAAGTTGTGGGCTCTCGCCCCGACCTCCGCGACGAGTATGTGATTTACACCGCGCACTGGGACCACCTGGGGATCGGCCCGGAAGTGAACGGTGACAAGATCTATCATGGGGCTTTGGATAATGCTTCCGGGGTTGCGGGCATCGTGGAGCTTGCCGACGCTTTTGCGCACATTCAACCGCCGCCGCGCCGCTCGATCCTGTTTCTCTCGGTGACGGCAGAGGAGAAAGGTTTGCTGGGCTCGCAGTACTATGCCGAGCATCCCCTCTATCCGTTGTCCAAAACCCTGGCGGAAATCAACATGGATGGGCTGAACATGCTGGGGCGCACCAAGGATATCGAGGTCATCGGGCTGGGCCAATCAACTCTGGATGACGTGGTCGAAGCCGTAGCGGCGGAGCAGGGAAGGGTGGTCAGGCCTGATGCCGAACCGGAAAAGGGCTTCTACTATCGTTCCGACCACTTCAATTTTGCCAAGCAGGGAGTGCCGGCGCTCGACCCGAGCAGTGGCGTGGAATACCTCGGCAAGCCGGAAGGCTGGGGGCTCCAGATGCGCGACAAGTACACCAGCGAGGACTACCACAAGCCCTCCGACAAAATAAAACCCTACTGGGATATGAGCGGGACGGTGGAGGACTTGCGCCTTCTGGGCGAAGTCGGCTACCGTGTCGCCAACGCCAAGACTTTTCCGGTTTGGAAAGCGGGTTCGGAATTTAAGGCGAAAAGACAGGAGAGCGAAGTCAGGAGTCAGAAGTAAGGAGTCAGAAGCCAGGAGTCAGGAGTCAGTACGAAAGCAAGTCCAGCAAGCGTAGAGCGGACCTGTCCTCTAGGTCCGCGGCTTTTTGCTGTCATTTGGGGACGAACCGCGGACCTACAAAACAGGTCCGCGCTACTCGCTCCTGAGCCTGGAGACGGGCGTCTTTTTATTCTGGCTCCTGGCTCCTGACTCCTGACTTCTGCCTTATAAGGAGGAGGCCATGTCATCGGAAATGTCAGAACGGAAACCCTTTACGTGCTTGCTGCGCGGGGCGATGGTCGTGATGGTGATGTTGGTCGTCGCGCGTTTAGTTTTGGAACTCGTCGGCGTGCCGCAAGGTCTCGCGCGCTTTGTTTCCAGCACCGCGGGAGTGCTCTTGGTGGCGATTTACGTTGCGGCGGTAGGGCCGCTGCGAGGCGGCTTGCGCAAGTTTTCTCAACTTTTGCTTCCTGCCTTGATCCTTGCGGCATGGACGGAGGCGTGGATTATTTTGGTGACGATCATCGCCGCGGTCCTGCGTCTGTCGCGGAGCCATTTTGCCGAGAAAGAAGACTTCGGCAACTGGAGTCATCTTGGCAGGCATGTGCTGGGGCACACCAAGGAAATCGGCGTGCTGTTTGTGACCATCCTGCTGCTGATGACGGTGGTTCACATCCTGTGGCGCTGGCCGGTGACGGTCGCTCCCGGCGCCCTGTTGGGAGTGTTTGTGATCATGCGTTATTGGACAGAGGCCATGGGGCTGGAACCCTTGCGCACCGCCGCCTGGAGTTCCACCATACTGGTCTTACTGAGTGGATTCTACCTGGGTGGGGTGGGGGCGCGGGTGGGATTGACGAAGGCCCGCCAACTCCTGGTTCCCTCCTTGGTGCTGGGATGGGTGTGGCGTTTGTGGGTCTACCTCGCGATGTTGTTTGCCGCCGCCGTGCCCTTTTTCAAGACCCACTTTTTCGATCGCTCGCGCGGCGACGTTCCTCTGCGCTTGCTGAAAGCGCTGGGGTCAGGCGTCGTCGAGGGCTTCATCGTCGGAATACTCCTCTGGGGCATCGCCGTGTGGATTGCGCGCGCGACGCACTCGGGCGGCATAACCTCACCGATTGGTATTTCAGGTGATGATACGTAGCTCGTAGCCACGGTCAGTGGAGCCCTGACCGTGGGATTTTCTCATGCCCGATACCCTTACGGCAACCGCACGTCGTCAACCGGAATGGGGGACCCTGCTATCGTCGCCTTCTCCCAACCAAAACGGTTGTAGTTCGACCACCGGCCATCTTCCGGCTGCTTCACCGTTCCCTTGCGCACGGGATTCCCGTGTTCCCGTTCGTCATCGAAGGGAAAGCCCACGGTCACAAGTGCAGTGACCGTGGAGAGCGGCAGCTCCAGCACAATTCCGAACCCGGCCTATTTGGGGAGCGCACTGGAGGCTTTTTGCTTCTTGGCGCTTTTCCGACTTGGAGGATTTACCTTCGCGGCATCGACGGTCAGATTATTCGGTGAGTCGAATCGCTGAATTCCGATTTTTTGCACTACGCCGATTACTGCTGGTGCAATGGTTTTACCCTCTGGGCTTCCAGGGACATGTCCGGTGCCAATCCCAAACTCGAGATAAACGCCCCAGAGTCCCTCGTGAATATCGAGCTTCTTGATCAGAATCTCTGCGATCTCGGGAAGATTAAGGGTATAAGTTTTAATCTCAGGCATGGGCTTCATCGCTCCCTTTCGTCGAAGGCTGCAGCAATCCAGCCACGGGTACATCCGTGTATTGCAATTCTAGAAGATTTCTTACTGCGGTTCCCATACCGACGATGTTGCACATCGCCAGCGCCTCTAATGGCCACCCGATATAGTTTGACACGTAGAGAGGAAATCCATGGGTGGCGTTGAACACAAATTCCGTACCCGCCACTCGGAGATTATCCTGCAACGACCAGAAATCCGAAGGCTTTCCTGCGTTTTCCCAGCAAACACTAAAGATTTCCGAATTGACAGGACCGCGCTCGTTGAGCGGGTCATTATCGTCGTACGCGACAAGCGATACTTTGATGCCGAGAGCACGAGCATACGCGACGATTGTCTTCAACGTCAGATTTTGAGGATTGTTGAGAATTTGGGAAACCGCTCCCTCCGAGACGCCGAGTTTTTTCGCCAACGCCCCCTGGGTTATGGGAATTGCCTCCATTCTCTTTTCGAGTTGGGCGACGAAGTCAGACGAGATCCTATGCACGAAAGCCTCATTGCTTTCTGCTGTCCAATGCTTGTTATGCGCCACTTTTTCCCTCCGTCGCTTCTGGAAAGGCTCGCTTGACTGCCTGGATTACTTCCTTCCTGGTCCTCAAATCCTTGGCCCCGTCCAGCTCCGTCAGGTCCGTGTATTCTTCAGTCTTTGTTCCATGCGAAACCAAAACACATACTTGAAAGCGGGGATTCCTCTGGGGCTTCGGATGTATCAGGAAGCCATAAAGCCGATGATGAACTTTGCCTTTCCGCCATTTGAATACGAAGCATTCCTTATACCGGGGGTCGCTAGGCGATCCGTGGAAATATTTGTCGTGGCGGTTTCCATCAATCCAGTGGTCAAATCTGGTTCGCAAGTCTCTCTTCGTTTTCTCTTGGAGCTTTTCAAACACGGTCTTCGCATTAATGTCGGTATCATCACTGCACTCAAGAAACGCAAGCCCGCGACGATCATTCGAACGCAAACCACCAAGCGGGCTTACTGAGTAGGGCATGGTCGAGGCTCACATTCACAAGCGTAGTTTAGCTAGAGCTAAAGTCTCTGTCAACTACCAAGAAATCTCTGTCAACGCAAAGTAAGAACCGGAAGTTCTTACTTTGCGTTGACAGATCGTGGCGCTGTGCCGGAAGGGTGTGCAACAACCTTTGAAATCGTTTCCCAACACCCCCGAAGGGCATCGGGAGATCGGGCGTTATCTGGCACGCCCCGGGCGCCGGGTGCGCGTCTGTATGGAGTCGACGGGGGTCTACGGTCTGGACCTGGCCCTGGCGTTGGCGGCGCAGGCGGGGATTCAGGTGAGGGTGGCGAACCCGCGCGCCGCCCGCCATGATCCTCACCTGCGGGCTTTCTATACATCCGCGCATAAATAAAGGGACATGATTAACAAAAAGGTAGCAGACGGGGTCGGATCAGCTCAGGGTAGGATTGCATATCGTCGAAGACGCGGGTCAAAGTGGCAAGCAGTTCACCT
>JBEKAD010000045.1:0-14316 GCA_050018435.1 Terriglobia bacterium | reverse complement strand
CTGCAAGCCTGGGTGGTGCGAAAGGTCTTCCTGCCGAATGCGCGCGGGCTCGGGACTCCTTCCTTTGCCGGAACGGTGGAGCGCATCTTTGCCGAACTCTATCCCCTCTTTATTTTCACCTCCGTCGTAAGTCCGAAATGGGAAGCCGAACTCAAGAAGGCACTCCAGTAAGGAAGTGGCCTGACCTTACCTGCCGCGAGGTTGATCCAGTTGGTTGTGGCCGCCTTGCGACTCATCCACGATCGCCTTTTCCACGTCACCCGTAAACAGGTTTTGATCAGCAATAATCCGATCGGCCTTCGGGCCGATATAAATCCCCACCGGCTGCACAACAATTCCATCAATGCGGCGCGAACGGATGGTGTTGGAGACAAATTTAAGGTCGCGCGTCTCACCCTCGATCCGGATCGCGTAACCCGGCTCGCCGGGGCGGCCGTTGTCCTCAAGCGAGTTCCCTTCAAAGGTGTTGCGGCTGGCAGAGTTGGCGGCATCCTCGTCACGGAAATAAATCCCGGCGCGGGCGTTTCCGCTGGAGGAATTCCCAGCGAAGATATTATCCGTATCCTTATGCCCTAATGAAATGCCGTCCCGGCCGTTGTTCCATGATTGGTTTCGCTCATACCGTGCCTGCTGAACACGCCAGCAGAGATAGAGGCCATCCCTGCCGTTGTCGTGTGCGCGGCAGTCACGCACGATGCCGCGCAGCGCGCCCGTGCCCAGGTGAATGCCCAGATAGGCATTGCCTTCCGCCTCGCAATTTTCCACCAATGGGTCGTCAACGAACTGCAAGCTGATGCCATCGCCCGGATAGTCGCGAGCCACGCAGTTGCGGAGGGTCATCCGCTGGGAATGAAAGAAGTAGATGCCTGCAGTCTGGCATCCGTCCAGAATGCCGCTGCCGGCGCGGTTGCCGCCCACACTCAAGTCCTCAACCTGCACATCCTCCACATCAAATCCCGCAATGAGGGGAAATGTATTGAAGACCCCCCCTTGCCTCGCCACAGAATAATCCATTTGTAGGAAGCGATCGAAGCGAAGCGTGTTCCCCTCGATGCTGACGACGGTGCGGACGCTGGGCTTCCAATCCTCGGGATTGCCATTGTCAAGAATCGTAACACCCATGCCAGGAGCGAAGCCGCTCGAGTCTTCCACCGTGGCGATCATCTCGCCGTAATCAGCGTCGATTTTCAGTTTGCTATGCACCCCGGGAGCCTTCTTCAACACAGTTTTACCGGGCCCTTCGCCGCGCAACCGGATATGACTGGCCAGCCGCACAGAATTGGCGAGCAGATAAGTTCCGGCCTTGATCACCACCGTGCCGCCGCCTGCCGCCGCCACACGATCAATGGCCTTCTGAATGGCCACATTATCCGTGCCCATGACGTCGGCGCCGGCCGGCCCGACTGTAACGGTCATACCCACCTCCTGGCCACGTGCGACCCGTGGCCCCAGCAACGTAGCGAGCAATTCGAGGGCAACCCCGCAACCCGTCCAGGCAACCAGCAATCCTCGGGATTTTATGCGGATCGGAATTTTCCTAAGGGGCGAAGATTCGCATCCGTGTCCAAGATGATTCTAGTGCCGAATTGCCTTAATAGGCCCGATTAGTTACGACTCCCGGAAGGGCGGGGGTTAGCCCCGTCGTTCCGCCCGGCGGCAAAGAGCACCCCTCATTTCGCCAATGGGGCATTAACAAGTCGTGCTGTCAAGCCGTGCTTGAACACCCAAATCCGTTGCGGTAGAATACGCATAACTTCCGTTAGTGAGGCTTTAGAAAATTTTGATCCGAGGTTTGAACGGTTCAGGCATGCGACGTGCAACCTACCGATCCTCCTTTGCGGTATTGAACGCCACTTTTCTCGCGTTCTTGATGGTGGCAGCGGTCCGTGCCGCCGCGGCGCAGAATGGCAAACCCCTTAGCCAACAGGAAGTGCTTGAACTGCTGGAGGGCGGCGTGCCGAGCGCCCGAGTCAGCTCAATCGTTGATGATCGTGGCATCAATTTTAGATTCACCGATGAAATCGAGCAGAAGGTCCGCGACGCCGGAGGCGCCGACGACGTGGTTGCGGCGCTGAGGCGGGCGTCGCAGCGCCGGGCGGAAACTGAACAGCCGCGCACTGGTGGGCTCATCATCAAGACCACACCGGGAGAGACAGAGGTTTACCTGAACGATGAACCCAAGGGGATGACCAGCCCCGAAGGTGAAATCCGCCTGCCCGATTTGCAGCCGGGAAGCTATAAGTTGCGGGTTTCTTTGCCGGGGTATCAAAGCTACGAAGAGCCGATGCCGGTTACGGCAGGAGAAGAGCAAACAGTTTACGTCACCCTGGTGCAAAAATCCGCGACACTGAGGGCCCCTAACAATCGTGTTCCGGAACCGCCCGCCCCTTCCGGCGGAATTTCCATTCCCGGAATCAAAATTGCGCCCTTGCAATTCTTTGAAGGGCCACATGATTTGACCTTGGAGAAATCCCAGCGCGTCTATCTTTACAATTTCGACCACACCACCGCAAGGTCAATTTACTGGGAACTCGATCTGAGCTTCCCCACCCCGGGACAGCGAATCGACTTCCAGTTGGACGCCCTCTGGTACAAGCCCGATGGATCGGAATTGCGCCACCAAACTTTTTCCGCTTACGTGATGCCGACATGGAGGAACTCCTGGCACACTCACGGTTATGGGTGGGCCGATGCCGGGCATTGGCCTCCCGGCATCTACCGGGTTGAGCTCCTTTTCAAAGGCGTACGCATCTCCAGTGGATCCTTCCAGATCAATTGAGCGTTCTCCCACAACGGAGTACCTTGACCACCTTGCACCTCCTGCCAAAATTCTGTTCCGAGCCCCAGTTTACATTTCCCCAAACCTCCTTGTAGCGGGGCTTGTTCATCATCGGTTGTTACGATAGAATCAGCTCGAAACGAGGTTGTGCCCTCAGGAAAGCTGAAAACGGGCCTATCGACGGTTTCAGTCCAGGCCCTTGGTTGCAAAGACAGGGCGCCGTGCGGAACCGCGGCAACTGTGGTTAGATGCCGTTTTTCAGGAATCAGCGAAAAAACTATGTCCAACACTCCCGAGGCCAATGCTTGCAATGCCGGTCGCAAGAAAAGCCTGCTGCGCTGGTGCTCGATATTGTTCATGCTGGCTGCCATGGCCGTAGCCGGGCCGATGGCCGCGCAAAAAGGCAAACCTCTCGCGGTTAAGGACGTGATGGAGTTGCTGAAAGGCAGCGTGCCGAGCTCGGAGATTGCCCGTGTGGTCGAAGAAAACGGCATCAGCTTCCGCATGGTTGACGAACTGGAGAGCCAATTTCGCGAGGCCGGGGCCACGGATGAACTGATCGATGCCTTGAAGAAAGCTTCCAAGCCTGAGGCGGCAACCCCACCCGCGCCGGCCACGGGAACGCTCAAGATCCAGTCGCAACCGGGCGAGGCCCAGGTTTACGTTAACGACGAACCCAAAGGAATGACGAGTTCGGAGGGAGAACTTAGCTTGTCGGGATTGGCTCCCGGCGCTTATCGCCTGCGCGTGGCTCTGGCGGGTTATAAAACCTGGGAGTACTTCATTACCGTCACGGCGGGCGAAACGGTGAGGGCGTTCGCACCCTTGGAAAAGCAAAACCTTGCGCCCGCCGTCACGCTGGACGCCGACCGCAGCTCGATTGAGACCGGGCAGTCCGTCTACTTGAGGTGGACTTCCATCAACGCCACCGCTGTGGACATCGAACCGGGCGTCGGCAAGGTCGCGTTGGCAGGCGCCACCAGCGTGTCGCCGCGCGAGTCGACAACCTACACGCTCACCGCCATCGGCCCCGGAGGGATCAAGACCGCCACCACCGATGTGAGTGTAACCACGCCGCCGCCCCCGTCCCCTCAGGTGGCTCGGCCGGTGGTCGGCAACCTGCCGGGTTTCCCGGTGCCGGGAGCGAGCTTCAAAGAGGTCAAGTTTTTCGAAGCCGGTTTCACCGCGCCCGCCTTGGGCAGCCGTATTTATCAGGCGCAGTTCAATCATCGCACCAGCCATTTTATCTATTGGGAACTCCACCTTATGTGCCCTTCCGTGGCCTCACGGGTTAACTTCACCATATATGCAACATGGTATTATCCGAATGGAAGAATATTTGGCAATCAAACCGTCAATACGCATGCCGACCCCGGTTGGACCGAGCCGGTGTACAATTCCGGCCGCGGCTGGCAACGCGCCGGGATGTGGACGCGCGGCACGTACCGGGTCGATTTGTATGTGAACGGGAATCGCATAGGGTCCGGCTCCTTCAGCGTCTACTGAGCCCAGCGCTCATTTTGAGCCTTGCGCAACAAGAGAGGACCGTCTTGAAACCTCGGAACAAATCGGCTTCGATGCCGGGGCTAGCCCTTTTACTGGCGACCCTCTGCACCATCTTTTCCCCCGCCTGCGCGCACGCGGCGCAAACGGAAGCTGCGCCGGGCGAGGATTTTGCCGCCGAAGCAAAGCTCCTCTATCGCGTCGTAGCGTGCAGCGGCAACGCCGCTTTACCCGCCAACCTCGACCCCCAAATCGTCGCCAGGCATTGCCAGTCGCTCAAGGCACGAATGGAACGATATCGTCGCGTGTACCTGGCGCGGGCCAAGCCCTTCCTGGCGGCCCTGCGCCCGAGCGGTTTACCGGACACGGTGGTTTATCCTTTTGGCGGCGGCGACCTGCTGGCGGCCTTGACCACTTATCCCGACGCCCGCCGGATCACCACCCTTTCCTTGGAGCTTTCCGGCGACCCAAGACGTATTACCAAGCTCGGTAATAAGCGGCTTGACGATAGCCTCAGCCTGGTTGACCGCAACGTCGGCTGGCTGCTGGCCGCGAACGATAGCACCAGTGAGACCCTGAAGGGCACCCAACAGGGCGACCTTCCGGGGCAACTCTCGTATTTCCTTGTGGCGCTGGCGGTGCACGGATACGAGCCCGTTTCCTTGCGCTATTTCCGCGCGCAAGCGGATGGCTCGCTGCACTATTACTCGCAGGCGGAGGTCCGCGCGATGGAAGCCCGTCTGGCCTCGGCGCGGCACGGGGAGTGGACCTCGCCGGATTTCTCCGAGGCCTTTGCCAACTCGGAACTGGTTTTCCGTCCGGTGAGCGGCCAGGGTCCCCTGCGCATCCATCGCCACATCGGGGCAAACCTGCGCGATGATTCCCTGAAAAAGGACGGCCCCATCCTGCGCTATCTCGAAAGTCAAGGGCGCATCGCGGCGATGACCAAAGCCGCCAGTTATTGTTTGTGGAATCCCCGCTTTTCCCGCATCCGCGATTATCTGCTTGCGAACATGGTATTCATGATTTCCGACGACACGGGAATTCCCCCCCAGATGGCTCGCAAGGCAGGCTTTGTCCAGGAAACCTATGGCAGTTTTCAGGGCGCCATGTGCTTTGACGACTGCCCCAGCGGCGAGTACAACGACCAGTTCCGCGAGTTGTGGGCTAAGCAGCCGCAGCGCAAGCTGGGCTTCCGATACGGCTACATGGATTCGAAAAAGTCTAACCATCTGCTCGTCACCCGGCGCGCCTCCCTTACCACACCGTGAAGGGGCGTTTCCTCCGACGCATGAGGCCCCCGTCTTCCGTCTACTTTTCCCGACCTCGCGCCCAACGCCTATCTCCTTTTGTTTCAAGACCATCACAGGTTCACAGCACTAAGTGGCTTATTTTTCTTCAACTTCCCGGGGTAGGAGCGAATCTGGGAAAGTTCAATTTTTTATCTCGTTTCTTTTCAGCATATTCTGGGGTAATACCTTCATTTTACCATCCTTTTTTCTTCCTGCATTCTAGCCTATTATAGGTTTTATTAACTTCCTAATTTTCAACGATTTGATTTTTTGTTGAAATCATTACAAGCTCCCGATTCTTCGCTAACGTGCTGTATTTTCATAAACTTCACGGGTTCGCGGGGGCATTTCCAAGATTTCTTCCTCTCGCGCCTGGCTTTTATTCTTCAGCGACAGGTTGGTGACCCGCCAGACTTGCAGAAAGCTGGAATCTTCCATCGTCATCATAAGCTGCGCGTTGCGGGGGGCGGGCGCGATTTCCGCAGCGCGTTGGTAGGGCGATGGACCCGCCGGGGACGCCTTCCGCGTGGCGGGTGTTGGTGGCGCGAATCCGCTGGCACCCTCAGCAGTGGCGGGGCCGGGCGAACGCCTCCCTTTCAGCTTATGGGCGGAGATTTTCTTTTGGGTCATCGTCGGTTTTTTCCTCAAGGACATGCCAACCTCCCGGCGTGCGGGGATGGGGCATTTGCCGTGGCAAGCTATAGCCTCGTGCCACGCCCCGCTGCACAAGGACAATAGCCTCATTCCTATGATACGGCTTGTGGGCTACGGTGTCAAGAACTTTAGTGATGCATTGGGTACGGATGTCCCAGCAATGTTAAGAGCTCACTTCTGAGTTTTTGAAACCGCATACGATGCAATTGTGGCGAGGGACAGACGGCGGGGTTGCGGTCGCCTGTGACCGAGTTTGCAGCTTTTGACAAATTCTTTGCACATCCGGCAAAAGCGAGTCGCTGTCTGTCGTCTAACATAGTGAAAATGCGTGGCTTAGTATTAGGTTAACTTTGGCAATCCGATTGCTCACGTTCTCAGTGAGGGTTGGGGCGGCAGATCCTGATTACTGCGTACCGCCGCACAAGATGCGTTTGTTCCGAGGTTCACTTTTGCGCACAGGAGCCCATGAATGAAAACACTCTCTCTGACCCTTTTGTTTTGCGTTTCCTTGCTCGTCGCGGTTCCCGCGCTCGCCGACACGACCGTCGGATTGCCTGCGGACACGGGCACTGGGAACTGCTACCCATTCGGTTGTGCCTACAACGGCGAGTATCAGCAGGTTTACACTCATGGTGCGTTTTCCGGACCCATAACCATCACGGGCCTGGAGTTTTTCAACACGCAGGTCAACAACGGTGCCACCGCCATGAACTCCGGCACCTGGATCATCTCATTGTCCACAACCTCTGCTGACTGGAACTCGCTTTCCAGCACTTTCGCCTCGAACATCGGCACAAATAACACTCAGGTGTTCAGCGGAAACCTCTCTCAGCCCTGGGCGTTCGGAGACACACTCACTATCAATTTGACCACTCCATTCACGTACACCCCGGGGAGTGGAGCGAACTTGCTCATGGACGTCTTTGTATCGGGCGCTTCCGAGCCGGGCGGCGAGATCCATTTCGATGTCAATAGCACCGATCACCTCATGGGCCGCGCATATGGTTCCGGCGGCGTAAGCAACGGCTATGGGCTGGTAACTGATTTCACGACTGGAGTTCCGGAACCCTCCACCATCCTCTTGTTGGGCTCAGGACTGGTAGGCCTTTTGGGCGCCGCGCGCCGGAGGATGGGCAAGTAAGCCAGGATTTCCATCTTACCTTCCCGGCCACAGGCCCGCAGAGGCGCGGTCCCCTTTGTGGGGCCGTTTTTTCATCTTTTCCATCCCGAGCGACTGCGGCTGGCCGGGAAGGGGCCAGCCCTACTCTTCCGGGTACGGGAGGACTAAGCGATTCCTCGGACACCTCCCTGTCCCCTCCTTCATTCACCCAAGGCGTAGCGCGGACCTGTCTTGTAGGTCCGCGGCTTTTCCTTGCCAATCGGGGAAGAGCCGCGGACCTACAAGACAGGTCCTCGCTACACCTACTCCTAGCCTTGCGCCGGCTGGCGCACATCCCCGTTCTTTGGCGTCTGCGATTTCCCGGTAGGTGAAGTCCGCAGCTCTTCAAATCGAAGCGGAACTTGCGGATTTAGCGTTCACTTCCCGGCGGGGAGGCTGGCCAGGAAATCGGTCACGGCTTTTTCGTAAGGCTCGCGGGCTTGGTTAAACCCCTCGCCGTGGCGGTGTCCGGGCAGGACGATGATTTTCTTCAGCGGACTCTGGGCGTGGGCGTAAAGGGTCTGGGCGATCGACGGCGGCATTCGGCGGTCGCCCTCGACGGCCACGAAAAGGATGGGCCGGTCGCCAATGCGCTCGACGGCTTTTGTCACATCGAAATCCGCGGGGCGGAAGTGGCCGCGCCACGCCGTCCAATAACCCACCTCGTCGGCAATGGGGAAGCCGGGAAGGTGCAGGAAAAGTTTCAAATGATGGCGCAGCGTGCCCAGGAAGGAATCGAAGGAGCTATCGGAAATGACCGCGGAAATATCCGGCGATTCGGCCGCTGCCATCAGCGCTGCGGAGGCGCCCATCGAGACACCCCACACCACCACCGGTCGCGCCGCCCGCTCGTGTTCGAGGGCGTAACGCACCGCCGCTTGCACGTCCCATCGTTCCTGGTAACCCAAAGTGGTGATGGCGCCGCCGCTCATGCCCTGGTGGCGAAGATCGAAAAGCAACCCGTTGTATCCCAGGCTGCGCCCAAAAACGGCGTCGGGCAGCATCTCCATGCGGGTGCGGTTGAGCCCATGGCAATAAATAATGGTGCCGCGCGCAGTCCCCGCCGCGGGAAGGTACCAGCCCTTGAGAGGGATTCCGTCCGGCGTGGTGAACTCAATCCAGCGGAAATCGAGGTTGAAGGATTTGGGCGTCTTGCCGTCATTGGGGTCGGGATAATGATACTGGCGCTGGGTGATGATCGACGTGAAGAACCAGGGGACCACCACGAGAAAGAATGCCGCCACCAGCGCGGCCACCATCAACAAAACATTTCGGACGATCTTCAGAATTCGCGGCCGGGACGGCACTTTTTCCTCCTCTTTTCACTTTTGCCCTTTGCCCTTTGATTTTCTTTGCGGCTCCACCGTACTGTGCCTCTGCCGTGAAAAGGATATCAAGATGACAGCTCGGAAGCGTTTTTCCGCAGCCTGCAAAGCCCCGCATGCGTTAACCTAAGGGCATCGGCATCGTCCGAAGCCGCATTAGCGGCTTCAGATGATGCCGCAGCGCGGTGGAGCCGCAACCAAACGATCAGGCCCTTCTTATTCTCGTAATACCGCAAATAACACAAAATTCTTGCTAAAAAAACAAGAAATTACGGTATTGCAATGCAGTCGCTCATGTCGCTTTGCGACACCCCGAAGCATGAAAATAGGCGCCCCGGCCCGAGAAATGCACTTACTGAAAATAAGGCACTTAGCGCCTGTTTTCGGAGCAGAGGCGCGGAGGCGCAGAGATTTGAAAACCAAAGGCCTTTTCTCTGCGTCTCAGCGCCTCGGCGGTAAAGAGCGTTGTCCCACCGAGAGTGCGGAGCTCAATTCTGAATGACTTCAAGAACCACGGTCTGAAGCTTTGCCGAACTCGTTCCCACCATGATCTCGAACCAGCCGGGCTCAACGATTCTCTTCATATCTTCATCAAGAAAAGACAATTCCTCAGGAGTTACCTGAAACTGCACGGTTTGGGTTTCCCCGGGTTGCAAGGTGATTCTTTGGAAGCCCTTTAGTTCTTTAACCGGCCGTGGCACCGAGCTGATCTGTTCGTGGACGTACAACTGGACCACCTCATCGCCCGCCATTTTTCCAGCATTCGTGACCTGAACGCTCACCCTGGCCTTGCCGGCGATGCCGATTCTGGCGGGTTCAACTCTCAAGCGATCATACTGGAAAACCGTGTAACTCAGACCATGGCCGAACGGAAAGAGGGGCTCAGCACTGGTGAACAGATACCCGCGTTTTGCGCCCGGCTTGTAGTTGTAATAGACAGGTAACTGTCCTACCGACCGAGGGAAAGTAATCGGTAGCTTCCCTCCCGGGTTGACCGTGCCAAATAGGACGTCCGCCACGGCCGTACCGGTCTCTTGGCCGAGATACCAACCTTCCAGAATGGCGGGGACTTGCTCGGCGATAGAGTTGATCGAAATGGGCCGACCGTTGATGAGAAGAACTATCGTCGGCTTGCCCGTACCCCTTACCGCGCGGACGAGTTCTTCTTGTCTTCCCAGCAGATCCAGACTGTCTCGGTCACCCAAATGATGCTCGGCGCTTTCACGACAGGTTCCTTCATTTTCACCGATGACCACCAAGGCCACGTCGGAGGCCCTGGCCACCCGGACGGCCTCCGCAATGAGGGGAGTATCTTCAGCGGGATCACCAGGTTCTATGCTTCTGATCCACCAGTCCTTCCAGCCTTGGGCATTTTTGGTGATGCGACAGCCTTCGGCATAGTTCACTTTGACTCGCGAACCTACCTTCTGGCGGATACCGTCCACGATCGTGACCCCGCGGCCCGGATCATAACTATAACCCCCGAGATGTACCATCCCCGCGTTGGGCCCGATTACCGCAATGGAACGGATACTATTGGGGTCCAATGGCAACAAGTCCCCTTCGTTTTTCAACAATACGATGGCTTTTTGCGCTGCCTTAAGCGCCAGGTGTTGATGCTCGGGGCTGTTGTTAACACGCTCGGCATACTCCGGGTCGACGAAAGGGTCATCAAACAGCCCCAGGAGGAATTTGCTGCGCAGAACCCCAGCTACGGCCTTGTCCAAGGTTGATTCCGCGATGCTTCCTTCTCTCACCTGTTGGACCAGCGTGCGGAAACACTCGTCGTCGGGCAATTCCACTTCGATTCCGGTTTCTAAAGCTCTTCTCGCGGCCTGGGCATTGTTGGCGGCTACATGGTAAATCTTGTAAAGCTGCGCCACGCTGCCTCCGTCCGAGACGATCAAGCCCTGAAAACCCCATTCCTGTCTCAGGATCTTTTGCAGGAGCCAGCGATTCACGTTGATGGGGATCCCATTCACTTCGTTGTAGGTTGCCATGATCGACTGAACCCCGGCCTCCGTGACGGCGGCCTGGAATGGCCGCAAATAGTTCTCACGGAGTTCCCGTTCAGAGAAGATCGCAGGGGCCATCTCGAGGCCTCCCGCTGTGCCGTGGGCCGCAAAGTGTTTTGCCGTTGCCATCACGTGATGGCGGTCAATCCGGGGACCTCTGCCCTGGAGACCCTTGATTGCCGCCACGCCCATTCGCGAAACAAGATACGGATCTTCACCGTAGGTCTCGTCGGTTCTCCCCCAGCGGGGGTCACGCGCCAGGTCGAGTACGGGAGTAAGGGCGTGGTTGGACCCTCGGGAGCGCATTTCGTCCGCGATGGCGGTAAAGACTTCGTTCACTAGCCCAGGATCCCACGTGCTCGCGAGGCCTATGGCCTGGGGAAAACTGGTGGCCTTATAGGCCATCAAGCCGTGCACGGCTTCGTCCCAGATTAACACCGGAATTCCCAGCCGGGTATTTTCAAGAAGGTACCTCTGGACGGCGTTGAGGAACTCGGCAGCCTGTCGCGGAGGCTTTCGATACACCGGCCGGCTAAGGGAACCCATACCCTGCTCGAGCAGCTTCTGAGCCTTCTGCGGAGAGAAATTTCCGTGCTCATCTTCGAGATCCACATCAAACCGGATCGAAACGACCTGAGCGACTTTCTCCTCCAGACTCATCCTCCCGATGAGGTCAGTTATTCTCTCCTCGACCGGCAACTTGGAATTCTTGTAGGGAAGTTGGTCTTCACCAGCCAGCAGACTCGAAACCGTGGGCAGTCCGGTTGAGATCACCAACGCCACGGCAATGGCGAGAACTCTCAGGCGCTTTTGAAGACCATGACGAAGAACCGTTCTTGCTGAAGAAAGGGTGAGCACTGGGTCTCTCCTTCCTACGCATTATGAATGCGTGCCCCTGGAGTGATAGGTTTCGGTTGTCAACGGAATCTCATCACGGAAAGGAGCACCCATAGGGATGACATGAAGTATATCAGAATGGACCGAACACCTATAACGGGAGGGACCAAACCTTCGCAGGGTCAATCCGTCAACTGACGGATTGGGGGGTCGGGCGGGCTTTGCGATCCGCAGGTTTCATCCCGCGGGGCGGGACCAAAAGAGGCCTGCGGCTACTCACGGTTGGCCCCTGCCGGGGCCTGCCTCGATGCCCTCATTCCTCCCCTTCGCCGCCCGTTTCAGACCTCACCGACATCCGCCCTTCGGCGATCGATGCTCAGGAATTCGAACCGCCGGCTTCCTTAACGGCCATCCCGCCTCCCGCCGCTCCTGTGGAAGCAAGCCGGGATGGGGGCTCCGTCGGCGCGCTGCCGCTCCGCGATTTCAACCGGCGAAGCCGATATTCGTGCGCGGCGCTGATAAACGCCGTGAACAGTGGGTGCGGCTCGAGGGGCCGGGACTTGAATTCCGGATGGAACTGGCAGCCCAGGAACCAGGGATGGTCGCCAACTTCCACAATCTCCACATAAGTGCCATCGGGCGTTACCCCGGTCAATTGCAATCCGTTCGCCACCAGGGTTTCTTCGTACTCGCGGTTAAATTCGTAGCGGTGGCGGTGGCGCTCGGAGATTTCCAAACTGCCGTAAGCTTGGTGAGCGAACGACCCGGGCTTCAAGCGGGCTGTCCATGCGCCCAGGCGCATCGTTCCGCCCAGCTCGTCAATGCCCCGCAATTCCCGCAATTTGTAAATCACGCGATGGGGCGTGGAGGGATCAAACTCCGAGCTGTCCGCGCCCTTGAGGCCGCACACATTGCGAGCATATTCGATCACCGCGCATTGCATGCCCAGGCAAATCCCAAAATAAGGCACCTTGCGGGTGCGGGCATATTCGATCCCCTTGAGCATTCCCAGGATCCCGCGCTTGCCAAAACCTCCCGGTACGAGGATGCCATCCAAGTCGCGCAACTGCTCGTCGCACGCTTCGCCTTCCAAACCTTCCGCCTCCACCCAGGCGATGTTCACTTTCACCCGTCGCGCGATGCCGCCATGGAAAAGCGCTTCATTAAGACTCTTGTATGAATCCTGGTAGCCCACATATTTGCCCACGATTCCGATGTTGACCTCATCCAGGGGGTGGCGGATTTTTTCCACGAGCTCCATCCAGGGCTGCATATTGCGCTCGCGCGTTTCCAGCTTCAAGCAGCGCTGAATCTGCGTGTCCAGCCCCTCATGGCCCAGCACCAGCGGAACTTCATAGATATTTTCCACGTCTTTCGCGGTGATGACGGCTTCTTCCGGAACGCTACAGAACAGCGCGATCTTGGCCTTGATCTCAGGCGATAGGTAGTGGTCCGTCCGGCACAGCAGGATGTCCGGCTGAATACCGATTTCGCGCAGCTCCTTGACGGAATGTTGCGTCGGCTTGGTCTTGAGTTCGCCGGAAGCATTGATGAAAGGAATCAGCGTGAGGTGAACGAACACCACGTTGTCGCGCCCCTGTTCCAAACGCATTTGGCGGATCGCCTCCAGAAACGGCAGGGATTCGATGTCGCCCACCGTGCCCCCCACTTCCACAATCACCACATCCACATCGGTCGCCACCTTGCGGATGGCCCCCTTGATTTCGTTGGTGACGTGGGGAATGACCTGCACCGTCTTGCCGAGATAGTCGCCGCGCCGCTCTTTGCTAATAATGGTTTCGTAGATGCGCCCGGCGGTGCAGTTGTTGTCACGGAGCATGCGGACGTGGGTAAAGCGTTCGTAGTGCCCCAGATCAAGGTCGGTTTCGGCCCCGTCATCGGTCACGAAGACCTCGCCGTGTTGAAAGGGGCTCATGGTGCCGGGATCGACGTTCAGGTAAGGATCAAACTTCAGCAGCGAAACCTTAAGCCCGCGGGCCTCCAGCAAAGCACCCATCGACGCCGAGGCCAACCCCTTCCCCAATGAGCTGACGACACCGCCGGTGACAAAGATGTATTTGGCACCCATACGCCTCCCCAAAATGTGCGCTCGGATTGACGATCCGGTAACTCGACATGGTGTGCGGCCGGCGTCAGGCTTTGCCAACGCCGCCAACTAAGATATCCGCATGTACCGAAGTTGACGATCGGACGGAAGGAATCGGTACGGACAATTATCCGTCAGTCCGCCCCGCCCGTCAATGGCAAATCGCCCTTGCCCAATGCCGCTTGTCATCGCTTGGAAATGAAACGGATTTTCGCGCATGGGAAGCACACAAAACTGCCAACCACCCCGTAGAGGCCCGTCCGGAAACAAGGTTTTTGGCCGTTTGTCGAACCAGAAGCCCTTTGTTTCCGATGCCCGAATTTCTCAAGAGGCCCTTTCTGGATGGGCCTCGAGTGCTTAGTTGCAGAAGTTATCGACTTTGTTTGTCGGCGGATGGAAGGGCGGGGCTTTAGCCCCGCCGCAGAACTCGGGCGGGATTTAGGGGCTTTAGCCCCAATACTGTTCACTTAGTTGTCGTCACGGATTAGGGAATCTAATTGCGGGCGAAGCCCGCCTTGGACTTCGGTAGCAGCAGCTACCGCCTTCCGCCTTCGGTTCATACGGCAAAGGCGCAAGGGGCGGAGGAAGAAAGGCGGTAGCTGCTGCTACCGCAGTCCAAGGCGCTTCGCGCAAGGCCATTTGAAA
>JBEKAD010000044.1:0-14413 GCA_050018435.1 Terriglobia bacterium | reverse complement strand
GAAAATTGGCTTTTGATTTCACGCGGTTACGTGCGGCAACCAGCTTTTGCCTTGACGTCTATCAACGGCAATCCTAGAATGAGTTTGCAAGCCAGCCTCGAACTTTCAGGTGAGCCTTGGAGCTGGACGATAATTTCAAACGCCTGATCAAAGAATTGGGCGACGCCATCAACGAATCTCTCTCCGATTCCGAGCGGATCGCGGATGTCATGTTGCGCATCCGCAGCGCCGGCTACGACCTCTTCCTCGTTTTGGAAGTCACCATCGGCTTCAACAAGCGCGGCGAGATAAACTTGGTGCATCGCCAGAAACTCAACGCCGACGGCCGGCCCGATCCCGAATTCCGCCTGACCACGCAAGACACACAATTCCTTCGCGCCCTGAAAATCGTTGTGGATGAAGACCTTGACTCCTAATTAAGGTTTTGAAGCCTGCTCAAGAATGTCATCCTGAGGGGCGTGCCCCCTCCAGATTGACGACGCGCGGGTGCCGCTGGGGTATCGGGCATGAGAAAAGCCCACCGTCAGCACTGCGCTGACCATGGCTACCCCCTTGTGCTGTCGGGTTGCCACAGGGCGTGCCGTAAAGCGGCGTCTGGTAGGCCTCGGACAAACCCGACGCCCAAAGGGCGTGAGCTACTCTTGCCGGAACCGCAACCCTTTTGCCCAGCTCACTATTTCACCGAGAAGCTCCGCCAACTCGCCCAAATTGGCGACCAATATGTACGCTGGAGTTGACCCGAAGAAATTGCGAATATGAAACTCTACAGTTCGCTCTCGCTCATAGAAGGGGAGACCCTCCTCGACTCGACGCAAGTCGTGCTTGCCGTGGGCCATTTGAAACCGTTGCCACTTCCAGTCGACTTGTTCCAAGCTCCTGGGACACCGAACCAGTACTCGTGGGGCCAGCGTTGTTACCTCCTCCAGGGGAAGCTGGGAGTCGCCATCAGCGCTCAGGAGCTGCTGATGGACCCCGGGCTTCAGGATTCGCATTTCGGCGTTTGTCACGAGGATTGGAACAAAGACCAAGGCCCGCGGCTGATCCCATTGCTGTGTAAACATGCGAAACCGTTCGGTAGCTACGTGGTGCAGGCAGTCTCGTAGCTGGTGTTGTGCCGTGGCAAGCATCGGCATTCTCCGCTGATCCTTCGTCCGTTTTCCATCCTCGATATCTCGTTCGGAGATGCCAAGAATCGCTCCCCGCACACATTGGGTCACTTCTCGCGTTTGGATCGATGGCTCTGGAGTTTTTGCTTGCCACAACGCCGGACGCCAATCATCGAAAGGATAAACAGCCTTGGGGGAAGCATCGGGCATGAAGACCCAGATGAATTCCTTGGGGCTGCAATACTTGCATTCCGTAAGTAGGTAAAGTTGAACGCTCCGCTGATCGAGAGGGTCACGCGACGTTGGTACGGATGCCACGAAGTCCACTGAACGCTGGGTCTCGCGCCCGTCCTCATTGAGCGCGGTGAACTCGTATTCAGGTTCGATCCAATCAGCGGCAAGGCCCTGGGTTAGGAAATCGTAGACGGCCATCTCGAGCGGAATCCCCGTTGTAAGGATTGCCCTGGGCCTGGACTCTCGCTTTCTGTTCGAGTCTGAGCCTTCCGACATCTCGCAGCCTCCTGCGGTGCTGTCGCCCTGCCGTTCCGCCTCCGCCGGTTTTGGGACTGCCCCGTTGCTGGAGAGCGCTGAGCGAGAGGTAGGCAGCGGCGCGAGACCTTCGGCGCTAGGCGACACAAATGATATCGGCTTGCCGATAAAGCGCTCCTCTATCAAGGCGAAAAGGAACGCTATTGTCGCCGGATTCAACCTGCCTTCTCCAAAATGAAGAGTCGTCTTGTGCATCTCTTCTCTCAAAGCTTGGCGGGCTTGCTCCGTCTCGATATTCTTGAACTCTGCTCCTGCGAACGGCTCCCTCCCGAAGATCCTCTCAAACTCTCGGACTCCACGTGTGACCCAGTATGTGTCATAGAACGGGGCGCATGACGCCCGGAGCCAGATCCACATAAACCGTGCGTCCCGGACGTTGGGTGCCTCCTGATGGCACCTGCCGCAGAGCAACACGAGGTTTGACGGCTCGTTCGGTCCGCCAAGAGATTCGGGAATAATGTGGCACCGGTCCAAATGTGACTTGTATCCGCATCGCCAACAACGCTCAAGTGCATCCGCCCAGTCCACACCCAGCCCGCACTCGGTCTCGCGGGCTGCCCAATACTCGACGATCTCCTTGTGTTTGATATTCGTTGCTGGCATCTGCTTCCCACTTGGCTTACCTTCCGATTAAACCTCCACTCAACAAGCTAGTATATCGTTTCATTAAACTATAACCGTATTGCTGGTCGTCAGTGGATCAAACTTCTTCCAGCGGTGAACAACCGGTTCGGCGTTGATTTCCGCGATGCCTTGGAGGACGCGGCTGCGGAGTTCTTGCCAGGACTGAACCCGGATGTGCCGCAAGAACGTGCGCGCCATCTTCCCAAAGAGCGTCTCGATGATATTGAGCCACGATCCGTGGGTGGGCGTCAGGACGTATTTGAATCGGTTGGGGCGGGTGGCTAAGAAGGCTCGCGTCTCTTTCGAAAGGTGCGCCGAGTGATTGTCCAGAATCAAGCGCAGCATGCAATCCGGCGGGTAGGCGTGGTCCAAGTCGCGGAGCAAGGCGATGAACTCACGACTGCGGTGACGGCGCTCGACCCGCGCCGTCACATGGCCATTGTGCAGGTCCAGGGCGGCCAAAATGGAACACGTGCCCAAGCGTTTGTACTCGTGGTCGCGGGCCACGCTGGAGTGCTTCCCCGGCACCGGGGGCAAATCCGCAGCGGTGTTGGCGATGGCTTGCAGTCCCGGCTTCTCATCCACCGAAACGGTGACCACCGGGGGCGGAGTACCCCCGGGGCTCGGCGTTTCATTCTGCAACGCCACCTCGGGGTAGACGAGGAGAAGCTCGCGCATTTTAGCCGCGCAATTCGGATCGCGGCGCTCCAGGTAGTAGCTTACCTTTTCCGGATGCAAGGGTTGGGCAGAGAGGATACGCTGCACGGTGGCCTTGGCCGCCCGGGCCAAAGACGGATGTCCTGCCTCCCCCGCGTGCTGACGCACATGCTGGGCCAGGGACTTCCGTGTCCAGAGTTCCGCGGCGTAACCCCGTTCCTTGGGTTTCGAGCAAGCCAAGTGGACCACCCAAGCCTTCGCCTCCTCAGTGATGACCGGTGCCCGGGGACGATGATAGGTATCTTTCAGGGCGGCACTGGCCCCCTGCGCCAAGCCTCTTACGATCCATTTGCCGATGCTCTTGCGGGTCATCTTCAGGGCTCGGCCAATCTCGGTAATAGTTTCGCCGGCATGGTAACGCCAAAGAATCTGGGCGCGCTGCACCTCGCGCCAAGGCGCCGTCCGCGATTGGCGGAGTTGCTGGAGTTGATTCACTTCCTCGGGGGTCAAGACCAGTTTAGAGCGTTTGGATTTGCCTGCCATACGACGAGTATAGCAGGGTACTCTCAATCAGGGTATATTTTAATGAAACAAAATACTAGTCAAGCGCGGCCCCAGCAAACACAAACAGCGGGCTGGCTGGCGCGGACCCCTGTTCTTTGGGGTCTGCGATTTCTCGAAGGGACTTGTGGGAACTGCAAAAGCGGTGACAAGTGACGAGTGACTAGTGGCAAGAAACAGGCAGAGTCCGAAGCGGGAAGGGCGGGGCTTTGGAGTTTATGCGAAGATCGTGGAACGCGATGGTTTTCGTAGAGGCGCCCGGAACCTGTCCCGACAAGGTCGGGAGGGCGGCAGTTCTTTCCTGTCCATGCTGCCCGGCTAGACAGGCTGCGGAAAAACCCGTAGGCGCTGTCCATCCCTGATCCCCGCAGGGGATCCATAAAGTAGCCGGGGGCACCGCCCCCGGAAAACACGCCCTCCACAGACGACCCTGAAAGGGGCGAATCGGCGCGGTATCACACCGGTCTTGCGTCCCCCGGCCTGGGATAGTGCGACCCCTTCAGGGTCGGCAGTCGAACACCACGCTTTCCGGGGGCGTTGCCCCCGGCTACTATCTTGTGCCCTTGCAGGGCGTGAAAAACCCACGCGTTTTTCCGCAGCCTCTAAAGCCGACCGCTGCGAAAAGCTGCCTGGCTAAAGCCGGGCTCTACATAATGCTGCACACCTGCGGCTTTTTGCCTATCCCGACTCGTGGGGACTCGCAAAAGCGCTCGCTGCCTACTGTCTGCTGTCTACTGTTTACGTTTGCCAGCCCCGGTTCGTCCCCAGTTGGCGACAAAAAGCCGCGGACCTGTTCGGTAGGTCCGCGCTACCCCTGCTCGCGGCCATATCTTGATTCCTACCCGTAGGATTTTTGCCAAGCTGGGGCTTCACTTTTGTCCCACCGGTAGGAAATTTGTAAATTACGCTCCTGGCGATGGACGCTAAATTGCTAGGCTATAATATCGAAAGGGGCGTCGGGGTGAATTCGCGCACCCTGGGGCGCGAGAAGCGCCGAGCAGTGACGAGTGACCAGTGACGAGAGACAGGCAAAGTCCGAGGGCGGAAAGGCCGGTTGCGCCCTCGGCGGAACTGGCGAGCCGGCGGCAAGTCCGTGGGTCAACGACGAGGCAGGCCGACAAACTGTCCCAATGGCATTGCAACTTTATGTTCCTTAAGGGATAAAATGCCCTAAGCTGAGAACTTATTGAAAATAAAGGGTCGAAAAGCCGAAATTTCTCCTCCAAAAGCTGACAACGTACTGAAAAGAAATCCACTTACAATCAACCCTCCAAAAACTGAAAATGGGGTGTAAATTGTCCGACTGAGTGGACGATAAATTGTCGCTTACAGACGGCAGAAAAGACCCGGCATGGTGAGAAATGACGCTCGCTGCCTACTACTTTCAACCTACTGCCTACCGCCCTACTGCGGCGTGATGCGCTCCAGGCCGTCCAGGTAGGGGCGCAGGGCGGTGGGGACGATGACGGAGCCGTCGGCCTGCTGGTAGTTTTCGATGACCGCCAGCCACGTGCGGCCCACGGCCAGCCCGCTACCGTTCAGGGTGTGCAGCAATTCCGTTTTGCCGGACTTGCCACGCCGGAAGCGCAGGTTGGCGCGGCGCGCCTGGAAGGCCTCAAAGTTCGAGCAAGACGAGATTTCCTTATACTCGCGCGCGGCGGGCAGCCAGACCTCCAGGTCATAGGTCTTGGCGGAACTGAACCCCAGGTCGCCCGTACAAAGCGTGATGACGCGGTAGGGCAGCTCCAACCGCTGGAGAATTTCCTCCGCGTCGCGCGTCAGGCGTTCGAGTTCGTCGTGAGAGTTTTCGGGGAGCGTAAACTTTACCAGTTCCACCTTCTGGAATTGGTGTTGGCGGATGATGCCGCGCGTGTCCTTGCCGTAGGATCCGGCCTCGCTGCGGAAGCAGGCCGTCCAGGCGCAATGCTTCACCGGGAGTTTTTCGGCCTCCAGCACCTCGTCGCGGTAAAGATTGGTGACGGGGACTTCCGCCGTGGGGATCAGCCAATAATCCGTGCCCTCCAGGCGGAAGAGGTCCTCCTTGAATTTTGGCAACTGGCCGGTGCCGAAAAGGCTGGCGGAGTTCACCACGAAGGGCGGCAGAATTTCCGTGTAGCCATGCTCGCGGGTGTGCAGATCGAGCATGAAGTTGGCGAGCGCCCGCTCGAGCTTGGCGCCTACCCCCACGTACACGGCAAAACGCGCACCCGCGATCTTGGTGGCGCGTTCGAAATCCAGAATTCCCAGCGCCGGGCCCAGGTCCCAATGCGCCTGGGGTTCAAAATCGAAATGGCGCGGCTGGCCCCAGCGGCGGACTTCCTGGTTGTCGGCGGGGCTGTGCCCCACCGGCACGCTCGCGTGCGGAATGTTGGGAACAAGACGCAGCACCTCGCGGAGGCGCTCGTCGCAGGCCTTCGCTTGCTCATCCAGCTTCTGAATCTCGTGGCTGAGGGGCTTCATCTCCGCAATCAGGGAGGAGGCATCCTGCTTTTGTTTCTTGAGCGAGGCAATTTCATCAGAGACTTTGTTGCGCCGCGCCTTGCGCCCCTCGACCTCCATCAGCAGCCGGCGGCGCTCGTGATCCAGCGCTTCAAAATCGCCGAGGATTTCGGGAAGCCCGCGCTCGCGCATTTTCTGTTTGACCAGTTCCAGGTTGTCGCGGACAAAATTCAGATCCAGCATTTCGGGGTTTCACTCCTTGGCTCGGGTGGAGCCGCAAAATTCGTGGCCAGAATCAGGAACAGCCAATCTAAACCACCCGTGCGAGTCTGTCAAACTTGGGGGCATTCCCTGCTTCCGGGGCTTTTTGCCATACCCCCCGGAAAACGTCCAATTAACTATAATGAGAGGCTAGAGACGGGAAAGGCAGAATTAATGCGGAATGCCGGGGAGCCGAGGGCTACGCGCAGGTTTGGCCCGAAATGCCTCATCATTGTGCAAAAATCCACCCATGAATTCCTGCCGGTGTCAAACGGATTTGGCGGGGGATTTCCCCCTGGCTGCGGGCCATCCTTGCCTGCAACTAATTGCAAACAAACAACTAATTTCCGCAGCTCTCGCCGCACCCGCGAAAATCGCGGCTGGCATGGATCGTGCCTTTGTGGTAAATGCCAATATCTTTTCCACAAAGATTTCCACAAGCAACTTTCCCCTCGAATTAGCAATAACTTAGCGCTCTCGCAAGGCTTCTGCCCTAGAGGGTTTCAGTATTTCCCGCACCGACTCGGGCACCCGCGCCCGCACCAAAACTTTTCCCTCTTCATAGTGGGTGGAAACTACGGTCCCTGTTCGATGCAGCAAGGCCAAATGCTTTCCGTCACTCGAGGAAAGCTCAAATTCCGCTTCCACCACGGGCTCGGCGGCAAGCGCGTCGGCAATTCGCTGGCGCAAATTTTCCAAGCCCTCCCCCGTCTGGGCGGACACGGTGACGCTTTGGTCTACCGCACCGAGCTTACGCCGCTCCCCGGGCGCCAGCAGATCCACTTTATTCCAAACGTGCAGGCGGGGCGTAGCGGCAACGCCCAAATCTTCAAGCAAGGTCTCGACGGCAGCGTCTTGCGCGGTGCGTTGCGGGTCGGAAGCGTCCGTAACGTGCAGCAGCAGGCGAGCTTCCTCCAACTCCTCGAGCGTGGCGCGGAAGGCCGCCACCAAGTGGGGCGGCAGTTTGCGAATGAAGCCGACGGTATCGGAAAGCAGCGCCGTGCGGTGAGCGTCAAGCGGCAACGCGCGCACGGTAGGGTCGAGGGTGGCGAACATGCGCGCGGAAGTGACCACCCCGGCGGAAGTCAGAGCGTTAAAAAGGGTGGACTTGCCGGCGTTGGTGTAACCCACCAGCGCCACGGTGTGAAGATTCTGGTCGCGCCGATGGGCGCGATGGAGGGCGCGCTGCGAACGGACGCGCTCAATGCCACCGGTTAGAATCCGGATACGCTGCCGGATGCGGCGCCGGTCATATTCCAGTTGCTGTTCACCGGGACCGCGCGTGCCGATGCCGCCGCCCAATCGTGAGAGCACGGTTCCATGCCCCGAAAGCCGGGGCAGCAGATAGTTCAATTGCGCCAGTTCCACCTGGAGTTGCCCTTCGCGGCTGCGAGCCCGGTGGGCGAAGATGTCGAGGATGATTTGGGTGCGGTCGATGACCTTTAGGTCCAAAATTTTCTCGAGATTGCGAAGCTGTGTGGGAGTGAGGTCGTGGTCAAAGATCACCAGGTCCGCGCCCGCGGCGCGCGCCTGGGTGCGAACTTCATGCACCTTACCGCGTCCCAGCAGCGTGGCCGGGTCGGGCTCAGGCGAGCGTTGCGATGCCGTTCCCACCACCCGGGCGCCGGCGCTGGCAGTGAGTTCCTTCAGTTCCCGTAAGGGATCTTCGTCGTCCGCGATGCCTACAGTCACGCCATCGCGGCGAGTGGATTCCCAACCGGCCAGAAATGCTTTCTCCAAAACTTGCAAGCGTCGAATGCTTCTATCCCTCCGGGGGCCCAGGGGCCGCCAGCGTGGGCGTAACACGGGGCAGCACGACCGTGGCGATGGCGTGCTTGAAAACCATCTGTTCCTGATGGTTACTTTCCAGAATGAGGCAGTACTTGTCAAAACTGCGAATGCGTCCGGTCAACTTGACCCCACTCAACAGGTAAACCGTCACCAGGAGTTTTTCCTTGCGGGCGGAATTCAAAAAACCGTCCTGAATGTTCTGCGGTTGCTTATCCATGTTTTTCTCTCTCTTTTTATCCTTCGATTTTCCAGGGTCGCCCTGACTTGGACATTACCGTACCGGCATAACCGCAGGCGAAGCAAGCGCCCCTTCCCCAGCGGTGACCGGTGTCCGGCCCAAGGTCTCCATAATGCGACTTTGAACGTGCGGGTCGTCGCCGAACCCTTCGAACCAGGTAATGTCTGCCTCACGGCGGAACCAAGTCAACTGACGCTTGGCATAATGCCGCGTGGCCGCTTGCGTCGCGCTCACGGCTTCTTCGCGACTCGCTTTTCCTTCCAAAACAGCAGACGCTTGCCGGTAGCCCAAAGCGCCTATGGGTTTGATGCGCGCGGCGTCCGGATGGTGAAGCAGCGCTTGCGTTTCTTCCATCAGACCCGCCTCGAACATGTGTTCCACGCGCCGGTTGATGCGGTCGTAAAGCTCTGCGCGCGGTGGATTCAGGCCGAGCTTGGTAACGCGATATCCCTCCAGACCGGCTCGGCCGCGCGCGTGCAACGCCGAAAGCGGTTGCCCGGCGAGGATACAGACCTCCAAGGCGCGAATCAACTTCTGAGTATCGCGCGGTTGAATGCGAGCCGCTGCCGCCGCGTCGAGGCGAGCCAACAAGCGATGCAGATATTCCCGGCCGCGGCGTTCCACCAGGGCTCGCAACCGCTCGCGCAAAGCCTCGGAACGAACCGGCCCCTGAAAAAGTCCCTCCAACAAGGCGCGCAGGTAAAGCCCTGTCCCCCCCACAAAGATGGGGAACTTGGCGCGGCCGCGCAAGTCCGCCAAAACCTTCAGCGCCTCACGGCGGTAGTCTCCCGCGGTGAAAACGTCGGCCGGCTCCAGGCAATCCAGCAGATGGTGCGCCACGCCGCGCCGCTCGGCCAGAGGTAATTTCCCCGAACCCACGTCGAAGCCGCGATACAACTGCACGGAATCGTAGTTCACCACCTCGCCGTTCAGCCGCTCCGCCAGCGCCAAGGCCAGCGCCGACTTACCGGCGGCGGTGGGGCCCACGATCGCGATCAAGGGATAGCCACCTTCGCCTGGTGAGTGGAATACCACGCCGGAATTCTAGCACATCCCGATAGCCTTTTTGGGAATCTGGTCCCGGCTCTCAAACTTAACCCACCCTTCACGATTCCCTCAATTGCCCTTAATGGGGAAGGGAGACACTGGCGCTGGAGTGCAACCAAGGTCTCGAAAAGGGGAAATCGGGTTGCGGTCAAGCCGTGGGTGGGGCTTATCAAGCGCCATTCGCCACATAAACCGGGGGAGTGCGGCGAGGGTAGCGTCGCGCTCCAATTCAGTCGAAAGAGAGGACCGAAAACTATGGATATAAGAGAAGTGGCTGGGAAAGACCAAGTTGGTGATACGGCCGGGCAAGTCTGGCGCCTGCTCGATCAAGGTGGGCCTCAAACCCTCGCGCAACTGAAGAAGAAACTTAACGGTGGCAGCGAATTCTTGGGTTTCGCAGCGGGTTGGCTGGCGCGCGAAGACAAGCTGGAGATTCTCAAGGAAAAGAAATCCATCGTGCTGCGGTTGAAGTAGGACGCGAAATGCCCGCGACGCGGGTAACGTGGAAACTTGGCCATCCGGGGCGCCTCTCGGGAAGGAGGGGTTATGAAGGAAAGCATCAGGGCCCTGCTCGTCCGGGCCCGGCACGACCCGCTTGACGCTCTCCGCCTGGCGTTAGAAGAGCAGTCGATTGACATCTTTATTGCCAAGAATTGCGGGGAGGCGGCTCTGGCGCTATGGTCGGACAGCCCACCGCACTTGGTCTTCACGGAGATTCAGCTTGTCGATGGCAATTGGGCGGATGTTCTGAATTTGGCCGCGAAAGCGTCCGCGCCGGTGAACGTCATCGTGGTGTCGCCGTTTGCGGATGTCGGTTTCTATGTGCAGACGATTGAGCGGGGTGCGTTCGATTTCATTGTTCCTCCCCTCTCCGATCCTGAACTCCTGCACGTGGTCCGCATTGCCGCAGAAAATGCCCTCAGCCGGCGCCGCAAGCACGCTTCGTTGCTGCCGGCGGCCTCCCTCGCCGGCACCACTCAGCCTCAAAACGTCAAAGCGACCCGGCCATAGCCAGCCCCGAAGGTTGAGAGAGAACTCGCCCTCAAGCGTAGAGGCCGCGCTACACCTGCTTTCACCACGGCGGTGAGAATTGCGGGAAATCGTAGTAAATCTTATCCCATGGTACGTGTTGCGTGTACTCCTTCCCATGGTGATAGTTCACGATATTCTGCATGGTTTGCTCCACCAGTTCCAAACCGGTCACCAGGAACAGGTTCGCCCGATACAGCACCCCCATGTCGGAAGGATGGTCAATCACCTCGGCAAACTTTTCTGTCGTCCGTCGCCCCATTCGCCGCGCTTCGTCGAACAGAACCATGCTGGCATCCAGCCGACGAACCAGTTCCGCGCGGTCAATCTCCCCGGCCTTCCACAACTGGAATGCCTCGCCGAACTCGATGTAAGCCTTGCGGACCGTGATCAACGTTTGGAGATGCAGGCGGTAGGATTCGGCCTTGTTCATCAAATAGTGAAGCTCTTCCTGCCCATGTGGCGCCACCTTGGGGGCAGCAGCCTTCATCAGGTCCAACGCCTTCTGCAAATTCTCCGCCGCCTGCCCGTAGTAGCGAATAAGGTCACGACTACCACTGATAAACCCGGTCCAGTCTTTGGGGCCATCAAAGGGGTTCGGCTGTTGGTAGAGACGGTGCGCCCTGGAGACTTCACTAATCGGTCCGCAGCAGCCAAAGTTCCCCTTTTGGGTCCAGCCCAGGTATTCTTCGTTGGCCTCCAGAGTCTCGAACGCCTTTACCATATCGGGAGCGGCAGCCGCCCCGAATAGCCGTCGAGCATAACCGTCATAGAATTCTTTCGGGGTCAACTTGGGGTTGTAAGCCCCTTCCGCCAGGTACCGGTAGTTCTGCTCCGTGCCCCGGGGGCGATTGAGTTGTCCGGCAAAACCGGCCACGCCGTTCTCCACCGACCCCTCCAGAATCCGATCCTGGTAATACAAACCCACGTTGAACTGCATCCCAAACATACCGTTGTCGTCATCTAGGCGCGGCACAATGGTCCGCTCGCGATCCCCCATACCCCCGAAGAGCTGCATGGGGATGCCACGCGGCGTCCAGATTGCGCGCGACTCCATATCCGTGATCGGAACGTCCTTCGGAAAGGTCTTGTCGAGCAGGGGCAGCAGGAAGCCGCGACCAATGCCCCCAATGCCGACCTTGGCGTTGGGCGCCACCCGTTGCCTGGCCTCCAGCACCTTCTCGATGATGTGAACCGAATTGGTGGTGGAATCCAAAACCACCGTGCGATTTCTCTCGTACCCGTTGTTGTAATAATCGGCCCAAGGCGCGATCACACTCTCGTACTTGGACCGCTCCCCCAGCAGGAAGTTGCGATTCAGGTCGTCAGGGCAGTCCGGAAACATCTCGGGGGCATACATAAAATATCCTTCCGCCTCCGGATAAGTTTCCACCAGCGCCCGCAGGCGGTTTTCATTCATCTCGTGTAATTCGGGGTCTGCCGGACACATGTGCGTCCCCAGAATCGGATGAAACGGCAACTGCAAATTAGTCGCCCGGTGGGCGAACCGAGCCAGGTTTCCAGGTAAGGTCGTTGGGTCCACGCACAGCCACACCTTGATCTTGCGCGTCCTGGCATAGTGGATGATCTCCGTCAGGAACTCCCGGGCCACCTCAAACGCCTCCTCCGGCGTCTCGACCTTTTGAAACTCCATCGGCGCCATCCGCTCCCGGCCCCCAAACTTGTCCTGGCCCACGATCATGTCCCTGATCAGGTACGATCCGAAGTTGTACCGCCACGTCAAGTATCCTGTCTCTTTCCCCGTGGCATCGCCCAGTAGCTTGTTTTCTCCCCTGAACCCAAAATTGATCCAAGGCTCGTGCTCGAACCAGAAGAACTGCAGGTAGTTCATCTTCAGCTTTGCCATCTGGTCGAGCATCGCTTTTACTTCTGCCAGGTTCATAATCCCACGGTTCGGATAGATGTTTGAGATGAACAGCCCCCGGCGCGGAAAGGGTGTCTCGGCGCGCACATTCTCGCCCGGCAGCTTCAAATCCCCTGTCTTCTCCGGCAGGATGTCTTTCGCCAGCAGAAACGTCACCCCCAGGCGCTCCAACAAGTCGTAGGCGGCGTACATCGTCGCGGCCTCATCATTGCCCCCCACGATGAATCCGCGCTTCTTTCCTACGGCCACCCTCCACAACAGAAAACCGTCCACTTTCAAATCCGCAAACTTGGCCTGCTTCTTCTGGACGGCTTCTTCCACCAGACTGCTGGCCGTTGGGCCACCAATCAGAACCAGCAGACCCTCCGGCCGATTCCGCGCCTGGCTCGCGGGCACAATCTCGAGTGACGCCCCCGTGATCGCTTTGACATAGCGCTGCAACTCCTCCCCCACAAAGCGGTAGAAGAGATCGGAGTTGTCGCCGAGCACGATAACAGCTCGCGCCTTTCCCCCTTCTACCAGAAACTCGGGCGAAGGCCCAGCGGCCATCGCCTCAGAGCCGGCGGCGATAAATGCGAGGAGTGAAAGGACGACTAGGAAATCATGGTTATGAGCTATACGGCAGAATTTCAGTATCCATTTCGATCGCATTTGCTTCCCCCTGGGCGCGTTCCAACTTTCTCCGAAGAATCCGCGTAAGCACGATGGCCATTGTAGGCATGAAAGAATAAACAATTTCACGCCAAGACGCCAAGGCGCAAAGGCTCCTGATTTCATTTTTGTCTGTGGCCCGCAGAACGGCGCTCTGCGCCAGCCCGCGAGGGAAACTGGGGGCGCGGGGCGTAGGCCTGTGCTTTCAGTTGTGCAAGGGAGCTATAGAGGAGCGGGCAATCACTCCAGTGTGGGCCGAAGCCCACACTGAAGCGAGAGGAATACGCGTGCCGTCAAGCTCTACCGAGAACAGGCTTACTTCCCCATGGTAGGAGCAGAGCCCGGCAGCGTGTAGCGAAGGTTGAAGAACACCATATTGTTCGTGGCATTCGGGGGCTGGCCGGTGGCAAAATTCACATACCAGGGGTCGCGCAACAGATAGGCATACTGGCCCATGAAATTGACTGCGCCCCATTTGGCGTCCTTCCAGATCGTCTGGTTGAAGCCAAAAGTGACTTGCTGGATCGCGCGATTCTGGCCGCTGCTTGAGCCGGAGTAGCCATAACCCAAAGCCGCCACGGTTTTACCCGTGTCGATCGCGGTGTTCCGCATGACGTAAATTCCGCTGTAGTACGCATAGAGCAAGGTTTTCTTTTGGGTGATCTCAATGCCGCTCGCCGTGGAGCCGCTGTGGACAAGGGAGATGGATCCGTCGGCGTGCACAATCATGTCTGGGGCTTGGCCAAAGATGTAGCGGCCACCACCGTCACTCCAGAAGTTGTTCGTCAGAATGCGGAATCCCTTAACCGGTTCCACGTGCAGATTCACGAAACCGCCCCCGCCTTCCGCCGAGAAACTGGTGGAAGTATTGGGGTTATAGACTTTGAAGTTCCGCTCCACTCCCCCAATTTCGAAATGAACGCGCTTGTTAGGATCCACTGCCAGTTTCGCAATGATATCGGGAGCAACGTCGGGAGTAGCTATACCGCCCGAGCTTGCGCCAAAGTCCAATTCACTTGAATAGGTCGAGAGAGCCGCGGGAAGGATGATGGAGCCGCCTCCGGCCGAGCCGCCCCCATACTGATCAGGACTGTCGAGTGCCAGGGCGAAGGCCACTTGCTTGGTGGGGTGATAAACCACCCGCAGTTCCGGGATGCGTCCCCAAAACAAGCCCGGCAAGTAGTTCACATCTATAACTTGGGAGTAGAAGATGTCGGCAGGGAGAGGTGAAATGCCCACGCGGCCAGGAGTGAGCAAACTCCACGTCTGGCCGCCGAGGACTTCCCACGCGCCTCTCCGAATGTCGAGCCAGTACAACCGCGAGCGGAGCAAGTTGCTGTTGCTGGTCACCGCAATGTTGGTGCTGGCAGGGGTCCCCAGAAAGTCGGCTTCCATGTATCCGATCACATGCGCACCGAATACGTCCGCGTCAGCCCGGAAACCGATCCGGGAGTTCTGCATACTCAGGCGCAACTCCGAGAGATTGGTGTTAAAGGGAGTGGTGCCAGCCGTGACGGTCGCGTAGGGAATACTTCCAAAGCTCGTCCCGATGTTTCCACCCGCTGTCTTGCTGCG
>JBEKAD010000043.1:0-14415 GCA_050018435.1 Terriglobia bacterium | reverse complement strand
CGCTTCAGCAAATTTCTGACGAAAGGCAAAATTTTGTGCCTGAGAAGATTTACCCTAACCCGTCTGCGGGCGGGCCAGCAAAGAGACGCCAAAATGCCGATCAGTCCGGCTAAGTGTATGAAAACAATACCGAACAATCTGGAAATGAGAATGGCATTTCAGGCTATATCATTGAAAATAAACGTCTTACAAGCTAATCGTGCCAGCATTTGTGGTAAATCTTGGGCATTTGCGGATTATCCACTATGAAAGGGCAGGATGGGGCCACGCCCGAAAATCGCAAATCGAAAATCGCAAATCAGCCGATGGCCCGATGAAAACGGAACCGGACCAACATCAATTGATTCCATGCGGACGAGGATTTTGCTAACCACAGGCGAGTTCGCAACTAGGCGTCCGCATAAACTTCCCCCGCCGGAAGTGCTTACGTTACCTGAGGATCGCGGAAGTGCCGGTGACGTCTCCCCCGCAATTGAGCCCCCTATCGCCTGGATCCGACTCCATTACCCCCATCCATGACCTGCACAGATCCCCGGACGCGGGGTGGTTATGAGGAACTCGAGAAGACCCCATAGCGCAGGAGACACCAGAGAGCGCGAATTCCATCCTTCCAGGTGATCTTCTTCCCTTCCGCGTAGGTACGCCCATAATATGAGATGGGCGCCTCACAAACTCGCCACCCACCGCGCGCAATCTTGATGGTGATTTCCTGCTCAAACCCAAAGCGATCCTCGCGCAGGTCAATATTTTCAAGAACCTCTCGTCGGAAGGCCTTGTAACATGTCCAAACGTCGGAAAGATTCAGGTTCGTGACCATGTCCGAAAGGGTGGTCAAGAACCTATTGCCGACATAATGCCAAAACAACAAGACCCGGTGGGGACCTCCGAGAAAGCGCGAGCCATAGACGACATCGGCCCTTCCCGTCTCAATAGGAACAATCAGTTTGGGGTAATCAGCCGGATCGTATTCCAGGTCGGCATCCTGGATGACTACGATGTCGCCCTTCGCCTCCTGGAATCCCCGTCGCAGTGCCGCGCCCTTCCCGCGGTTCTTTTCCTGGAAAAACACGCCGATGTTGTCCGCGCGAAGGTCACTCCCGGTTCGCGGCAGTTTCATCGTGGCCGGAGTGTGCTTCGCGCATTCCTCCAGCGTGGTCAAAAAGGCGTGAGTCCCATCGGTCGACCCATCATCAACGATCACTATTTCTTTGTCGAGGTCGACCGCTTGAACCTGAAGCAGAATTTCCTCGATGGTTCGTATCTCGTTAAAGACGGGCATCACAAACGAGACTTTGGGCGGTCGGTCCGCTGCCATTCGTTCCTCCTGGGCAGTTTGTTTGTCGCCAACACAATATGCCTTATATGCCTTTACTGGGGTTTTAGCCTTCCATTCGATGCCGACCGGCAAGATGGCTCTGGCCACCTGGAAATAAGGGAGTCCGCTTGCATCTCAGTGCCCGTCGCTTGGCGCGACCAAGGAAGAAGCCGGGTTTGGCGTATCTGGGCTTTCCTTCATATTCTGCCTAGATGTACCGGTAGCGTAAGAAATGTCCGCCTCTGGATGCAATGGTCTGGCAGGGTTTTCAGTGCTCGGTGGCCCCTGCCGTCGGCGGAGGGGCCACTTCGATCCCTTCACGGGACTTGGCAGCCTGAAGACGACGCTTTGCTAACCGAATCCTCCGCAGGTTTTCCCATGCCGCCTTGGCACGAGATCTTCGCAAGTGCCGATGCAGCGCCATGACATAGGCAACGATCGGAGCGCTCAGCAGCCAAGCGGCTGAAAAATAAGCAAAAGTCGATTCCGCAATGGAAGAAATGGTCACAAATAGAAAAACCGCGGGAATCTCGGGGGGAATCAGAGATGTATCGGACGGCTGCTGGAAAAAAAAGTACTTAAGGAGATGGAACCACACGATCCCCAATCCAATAAGAATGGCCCCCCCTCCCAAGAGCCCTGACTGAATCAAGACGTGCAGGAAAGCATTGTGCATGTGCAGCCCCAGATAGTACCGGTCGGCCTGGAAGCCCGAACCCACCCAAGGAGACTGCCAAATAAAATGCCATGCCTCCCTCCAAGTCACTGTGCGTCCGCTCATGGTGGGGTCAATCCGGCCTGTTCGGGTGATATAAAGAAAGAATCCGGAGAAGAACCCCCGCAAACCCAGTAGAATAGCGGCTGCGGTTCCCACCAGGATGTTAACCGTGCGCTTGGTTCTTTCTGCCACCAAGATCACGACCACACTGCCGACAAACGCCAGTGCTTCCGTACGGCCATTGGCAATGATCAATCCGTAGAGCGAAGCAGCGAACACTATCCCAAATATGATCCGAACCACAAGCTTGCCCTTCCTCAAGAGCCCAGGGAGCATCACCAGTGCAGTGATGGCCGCATACCGGGCAAATCCTGTGTTTCGAGTCCCAGCCATTCCCATGATCGTGCCGGTCGCACCGTACGCGCGCACGCCAACCGGGCCGCCTTCAGTCTCACTTATTGCCTGCGAACCCAGAAAGGGGATGGCGCCCAGCAGGCTGAGCGTAAACATTGTGCCCACAACCCAGGTAAGCGTCAGCACTTTACGAAGGTCGGGGAGAGGATCCTCAACCGGAACAATCGCCAGTAGAACCAAAACAATCGCCAGATAGTTAGCTCCATAATACAACGCATACGTCGGGTCGGGCGATAGGGTTGCGGAAGAAACCAATCCCGTGACCGCGTACAATAACATCAACCCCAGAGGACCCAGGATCCAAGTAGACACGCGGTTTGATCGTGCGAAGATCATCAAGAGAGCAAACCAACCGGCAAGCATTGGGAAAAAGGCCCTTACGCCGTGGATCAAATCCGTGGTATTGGCAGGGAAACCCGGAGCCACCACGTACCAAGGGCCGGTGTTATAACCTAACCAGAGAAGGAGCCACAGTCCCATGGCCAACAGGGCATTCGTACTAACCCGCCATCTAGGCTTCGCAAGTTGATACAGCGGAACCGGCCTGCCGGCCCGTCGTCTCAACTGAAGAGGTTTTGCCACTTCAACGCCCATCTAAGCCTCTTGGGAGGGTACTCCCAACAATTGCTCGTAAATCTTCAAAAGCCGTTCCCCACCGATCTCCAGGTCCCCAATCGTAGGATTCTGGAGGTTTTATTCGCCAACAAACCCATCCATTTGCGACGGATCAAGAGCGCATCCAGCAACGAAAACCGTTCCAGCTTATCGCAAGTTCCCCCATCAAAAGTCTTTACCTCTTACTCGCCACCCTGCCCGAGGGGGGTAGCCCACTGGACAAGTGCTGGCCGCGAAATGAGCGCTCCACCGGCTGTCACCGAGGTTTTGCGCCGAGATCATTGTGGCCGAGGCTCGGAGGGGGCGCCAGCCTATACCCCAATCTTATCATCGGCTTTTCGATACCATAAAAACTAAGGGCAGCCACGCCAAAGAGAGCCACCAGTTGCAAGGAGTTCCAGGGGATCAACCTTTGGAACGCGAACAATTGCTGCCAAATGTAAAGACTGTAAGAAAGTCTCCCAATCCAACGAATTATAGGGACTTCTAATAGACGCCCAAGCCACGTATGCGGATTCAAAATCGTCGCGACGATAAGAAATGGCATGAGCGTGGACTGAATCGTTCTGCCGCCTGGGGTGAACGAATGCCCGCCCGTAGCCAAAATAATCACGATAATCAGGACAACAGCCCACACCGTGAGGTACTTCGCGAGCCAGTCTTTCAGCCCCGGGGATTCGAGAGCGAGGGCGAAAAGGCATCCCACCAGGAGACCGTCAAAGCAGATTTCTGACCGCCCCCAGCCTCCCTGCCCGATCGTCGCGCCCCAAATATGATGGAAACCAATCCAGCGCCAAATCCATATCGCCAGGATAAGAAATGACGCAGTATACTTTGCACGATATAAACCGGACAGCACCAATAGACCCGGCCAGATCAGGTAAAACTGTTCCTCGATGGATAGGGACCAATAATGCTCCTCGAAACCGCCCGCCCCCGCCAGCATATAGTTCCGGAAAAAACATACAGCGGAAAGCCAGTATTTCCAATGGATTGACAAAACACCTGCCAGGTCCAGCAAAGCGATGACGAGCAGGTAAGTCATCGCTGGAGGCAGAATCCTGCAAACTCTCCGCACATAAAATCGTTTCAGACTGATTATTCCGAAGAGATTCCACTCCTCAATCAGACGTGAGGTAATCAGAAACCCACTGATGGCGAAAAAGAGCTGGACGCCTTTTTCACCACCGCCGGATTTGACCCATAGAACCCAATGAGGCAGCTTCCCGATCAAACCCGCCGAGGGAACCAGATGAGCGAAAATCACCGCCAGGACCGCGAAGGCCCGCCAGCCATCGAGCGTAGGAAGATAGCCTACTGGTTTCGCCACAGATCCCTCACTTTTCACAACCTAGGCGCGATGGTCGCCGCAAGCCCTCCCACCAGTTGATTCCGTTAGGCGTTCGAGCGCCTGGGCCACAAGCTCAACGCTCTCATCGGCAGAGCGGGGTGGAACCTTAATCCCGCAATCCTCGGCGATATGCATGCCGGGGCCGGCGAGGTCCATACAGACGACGGGCTTACTTGCTGCCATGGCTTCCACCACCACAGCCCTTCCCCCGTCCCGGAGACTGGGGAACAAAAACGTATCGCATTGCCGCATCAAGGCCAACAAATCCGGGCGGGGTATCCATCTCTCCCACTGGACTTGTTTTTCCAGTCCGAGATCCTCCATATTCTGCCAAGATGTACCTGTAACGTAAGAAATGTCCGCCTCTGGACGCAATGGTTGGGCAGCGTTTTCAGTGCTCGGCGCCCCCTGCCGCCAGCGGAGGGGCCACTTCGATCCCTTCATGGGACTCGGCAGCCTGAAGACTAAGCTTTGCTAACCGAATCCTCCGAAGCTTTTCCCGCGCCGCCTTGGCACGAGCTCTCTGCAAGTGCCGATGCAGCGCCAAGACATAGGCAACTATCGGAGCGCTCAGCAGCCAAGTGGCTGAAAAATAAGCAAAAGTCGATTCCAAAACGGAAGAAAGGATCACAAATAGAAAAACTGCGGGAATCTCGGGTGGAATCAGAGACTTGTCGGACGGCGGTTGGAGAATAAAGTACTTAGTGAGATAACATCCCACGATCGCCAGTCCAATCAGAATCGCCCCCCCTCCCAAAAGCCCTGACTGGATCAAGACGTGCAGGAAAGCATTGTGCAGGTGCCACTTCAGATAGTAACGGTCGGCCTGAAAGCCGAAACCCACCCAAGGAGACTGCCAAAGGAGACGGCATCCATCCTCCCAAATCTTCGTGCGTCCGGTCAGGGTGAGGTCAACATGACCCGTACGGGTGAGATAAAGAAAGAATGCGGAGTAGAACCCCCGCAAACCCAATAGAATAGCGGCAGCAGTCGCTACCAGGAGGTTAACCGTACGCTTAGTTCTTTCTGCAACCAGGATAACGCCCACACTGCCGACAAACGCCAATGTTTCCGTGCGGCCATTGGCAACGACCAATGCATAGAGCGAGGCGGTGAACAATATCCCCCAAATGAATCGAACGAAAAGGTTGCCTTTCCTCAAAAACCCAGGGAGCGCCACCAGTGCAGAGATGGCCGCATACCGGGCAAATCCGGTGTTTCGACTCCCAGCCATTCCCATGATCCCTACAACCCGGGTGTACGCAATCGCGCCCACCGGGCTAGTTTGCGTCTCACTTATTACCTGCGAACCCAGGAAGGGGATGATGCCCAGCAGGCTGAACATAAAAATTGTGCCCACCGCCCAAGTAAATCTCAATACGTAGCGGAGGTCTGGGAGGGGATTCTCAACAGAAACAATCGCCAGCAGAACCAAAACAATTGCCAGATAGTTAGCTCCGTAGTACAAGGAATCAATCGGCTCAGGCGATAGGGTCGCTGAAGAAACCAATCCCGTGACCGCGTACAATAACATCAACCCCAGAGGACCCATGATCCAATAAAACACGCGATAGGAACGGTCGAAGATCATCAAGGCAGCAAACCAAGCGGCCAGCATCGGGAAAAAGGCCCTGACGCCGTGGATCAAATCCGTGGTATTGGCAGGGAAACCCGGAGCCATCACGTACCAAGGGCCGGTGTTATAACCTAACCAGAGAAGGAGCCACAGTCCCATGCCCAACAGGGCATTCGTACTAATCCCCCGTCTAGGCTTCGCAAGTTGATCCAGCGGAACCGGCCTGCCGGCCGCCCGTTTCAAATGAAGAGGTTCTACCACTTCAACGCCCATCTAAACCTCTTGGGAGGGTACTCCCCATACTTCCTCGTATATCTTCGAGAGCCGTTCACCCAGGTGATCCCAACTATAGACCTGTTCTGCACGCGCCCGTCCCGCTTGACCCATCTTCACGCGAAGTTCACGATCCTGGTACAACCGTTCCAGCGCCTGGGTCATAAGCTCAATCGCCTCGTCGGGAGATCGGGGTGGAATCTTAATCCCGCAATCCTCAGTAACGTGCATACCTGGGCCAGCCAAGTCCATGCAAACTACGGGCTTACTCGCCGCCATGGCTTCCACCACCACGGCGCCCCCACCGTCCCGGAGGCTGGGGAACAAAAAGGCATCGCAATGCCGCATCAAGGCCAACAAATCCTGGCGGGGTATCCATCTCTTCAATTGGACTTGTTTTTCCAGTCCGAGATCCCGAATTAAATTCTCTAAGCGGGTGCGCTCAGCACCGTCGCCCACTATGGTGAATCGCACGTCCGAGTGGTGCTTGGCAAATGGCGCAAACGCCGAGATGGCTAATGCATACCCCTTAAGACTGAGCAACTTTCCGGCTGAAAGCACCTGGAAGGCCGCATCGGACAACCCCTGTCGATCCTCACCTGGGCCCGTGACTGCGCTCCCGCTCCCGTTCGCCCCGCTGAAAATCCGCAAATCCTCTGCGGAGATCCCATTGACGGGAAACAATTGTACCTTACTTTTGAGGCGCGGGGGAACTGCATCCGCCGCTTCCCGGTTGCAAAGCAAAATGACCCGCGCCCGGCGCTGGCCGCGCAGATAGAAGGGGTCGTGCCGTAATACCCACTGCCCGAAACTGCGGAATCGCTCCCAAAGACGCGCGCTAAGGGAGTATTCGTGCAAGAAGGCTCTCGGCGTGCGGTGCGCCCCGCCGCCCGGTCCGCGGAGATAAGGAACGGGCAGGAGCGCGCCGATGAAGCTTGCCATCCAGTCATTAGCATAAGTCACGTGATGGAAAACATCAAACTTGACCTCACGGTGAAGCCTACGCGCCACGAAATAGGCACGCAACTGCCACAGATAGGCGTAAAACTGGATTCCCCCTTGCACCGACTTCAAGCGCTCAAGCAACCCTGGGAGGCTAAGATAGCGAAAATGCAGATGGCTTGACTCATTCTGCGGATGCCCTTTTTTGATGGCCTGCTGGTGCTGGGAATGGGTAAGGACCCAGACCTCATGGAATCGCGCCAACTGCTGAACAACATTCCACCCCAGGATGAGTTCCCCACCCCCAAACTTCTCCGCAGCCCCGCCGGGCGCGCAAGCAAACGCAGATGTCAAAACTTTAAGTCTTTTCATAGGACCGAGGGTTCCTTTAAAAACCCGGTGTTAGCATGGGCCTTGAAAGTCGCGTAGCGTAGCCGACGTAGTCGGCGCAAAATGCTGAGGTCTGCATCAACCCACTTTCTTCGCGATTGACCGCCCCCATTGAATCAGGGGGTTCTCAATAAGGTGATAAGTGGTGACCGATGCGACCCCTATGATTGCAAAAAATCCCCCTATCTTCAAGGGAAGCGGAAGCAAGGGAAAGTGGTTGAACACCAACGCCAAACTTGGAATATGCAGCAGGTAGATTCCATATGAGTATTTAGCAAGCTGGTGGGCCACGTACCGCAGCCAGTGAGACCGGACCTCTGCGAAGAGGGGAATCCCCAGGCCCAGAAACAGGCAAATCGTTGCGTTCACTGCCGCATTACGAGCCGTGTCGATAAGAACTCCCTGCAAGAGTGCGCACCGCACCAGCATAAAACCGAGAATAACCAGCGGCCATAAGAAAGACGGAAACCTCGCTCGCACTTGGCCCAGCAATCGGTAGGCAATCATTCCCCCAATAAACATCGGTGGGAATATCGCACCATGAAATGCGCGAGGAACATTAAGGGCGGTGAAAGTAATCGCTAGTGCTGTAGCGCCAAACCACATGGCAATGGGCACGAGCGCCCGATCATACACTTTCATGAACAGATAGAAGGCGGGGAGGAACAGGTACATCTGGACCTCCCAAGGAAGACTCCACAGCGGCATCTCAACGTTCGGATAGCGAATAATGTTTTGCACCAAGGCCAGATTGACCAGAATGCCGCGCCAGCCCATCTGCGCAATCCTTTCGTGCGCAACGTCGGTAAGCCCCGTCGCCAGGACCAAAACAATGCACGTCCAACAGAGAGGGTAGATACGAAAAGCTCGTCGAATGTAGAAACCCAACGTCAGGTGGTTCGACCTGGTCCGCTGCATTGACAACAAAAGGACCAAAGCTGTGTGCACAAAGAAGAACAGCACTCCGCCCACGCCGAAATTATCGACGAAGGTGGCAAAACGTGGAGCGAAACCACAATAACGATATAGATGCGAACCCGCCACGGCTAGAACCGCCAAGGCGCGCAACACGTCAAGGTTCCGCAAGTCATTGTTCACGGCAACGGTTCCATGGTTATGTAGAATCGGTTGTTCCTCAATCAGATTCCGTTCCATAGCAAGGGCGCTGGGCCGGATTTCTCACCACGGGTTTGGAAGGGCGGGGCTTTAGCCCCGCCGTTGCAAGGCCTTCCTGATTATTCCCGTGTCCCTCGCCCCTGCGCGCTGATTCAAAATGTTCTGCCCGATCTGGTCAGAATCCGTTTTTATAGGTACTAGGCTTTTTCCGAGACTGCGCTCGGAAAAAGTGCCCCCTGCGGGGCTACCGGATGGCGCAATGGGAGCTCGGCAACATCGACAATTCTTTGTCGATGTTCGGCCCTAAGCGCCTAACTTGTCCGCGTATCTCCGGTACGATCGACCGACTCCAAAGCTGCCTCATAAACACGTTGGAGCCCCTCGCGCAGCGGGATGCGCGGTGACCAATGGAACTCCTCGCGCATTAGGCGTATGTCGGCGTATCGGTTCTGAACTCCGACGGGTTTATCGAGGAGTGGCTTGACACTCGGAGCATAGCCAGCAATGTCACTCAAGAGCCTTGCAACCTCAAGAAAGGTAGCGAGAACGCCGGAACCAATGTTCACTCCAGAGCCGTCGGAGACCCGATCCAGAACCAAGAACATGAATTCGACGCAATCATCGATATGGATGAAGTCTCTAGCCTGCTGACCCGTACCCCACACGACCAGCGGGTCTTCCTTCCGGGCTACACGCTGAGCGATTGCGGGTACGGGATAAACCGGTTCCTGATCCTCTCCGTAACCGGAAAAGGGTCGAACGCAAGCCACATGCAGCCCGTAATGCCGAGAGGCAATCCGCGCCAGGTACTCTCCGGTGAGTTTCGACCATCCGTAGGTCATGTCGGGAACTCCAAGTTCCGATTCGAATCTGATCTCTTCCTCCCTTAAGGCGACAGAACCGACCGTCCCCTGGAGCCTGATCGGGTAGGCAGCACTGGAACTGGCATAGAGTACGCGGTCAGGCTTAACCACGCGTGCCCAGCAAAACATCTCTGCGTCAATTGATAGATCGGTCGCCACCAGCAGCGGGTCTCCGTCGATCATGCTCCGGCCTCCAACAATCGAGGCCAAGTGAATCACGTCGCCAAACCTCGGTAAAGACCCATCGTGTGGTCGGTCCAGGTAACTGCGGAGAAAATCACGCAGATCCTGGTTAACAAAAGTAACGATAACTCCTTTACAAGTATATGTCTTATAGGGTCCCGCCCCTTGCGCCAGGGAGAAATCACGGGGGAGCCATTGTTCCGGGGGTTTGCCCGTAAATAGATTGTCTACGATCCAGACGGAATCCGAAATGTGCCGACTGAGGAGATATTTTACAACATGGCGGCCGACAAAACCGCAACCGCCGGTGACGAGAATGGGTCGTGCCTTCATTCGTGCCTCCTCAATCCAAGGTCCGTGGAAATGAGAGATTTCGATTGTGCAGGTATCGGCCCAGCGTCAGGCCGCCAGACCCGCGAAGGCGCCGAAAAAACTTTGCGGTCGGCAGGTCGAAGCATAAACCTCTGCCCCCAGGGAAGCAACGCTCGCGCCATCGCCTCTTCCCGTAACCTCATTACTTTGGAGCCTCCGCCAGCTTTGAGCCGTGATGCTCCCGAACAACTTCGGTGAGCTTCAGTTCGAGATCGCTCACAATCTTTGTCCAGGAGTATTCCCGCTCGATGAGGCTGCGCGCGCTAGCTCCTATCGCCCTTCGTTGCTTTGGATTGCGCAGCAACTCGACAACTCGTTCGGCAAAACCTTCTGCCGTATCGGCAACCAAGAGATGTTCGCCATCCCGAGCATCCATACCCTGGCAGCCAATCGAGGTGGACACGAGAGGAACTCCCGTCGCCATGGCTTCGAACAGCTTCAGCATAACACCTGTGGCGTGATGATAGGGCGCCACGGAAACAGCGGCGCGGGCATAAAACGGCCGTACATCCTCCACCGTGCCGGTCACGTGAACCCCTGGGAACTCCGTGAGTTGCCTGACCTCAGGAGGGGGATTGCTCCCCACGATCCAAAACTCCACGTCGGGAATAGCTTCCCGGACCCGCGGGAGAACCTGCCGTACAAACCAGATCGCTGCTTCACAGTTTCTGTAGACGCCAAAGCTACCACAAAGAATGATGGAGTGATTGTCTGGGTTTGCCGGCGCGGTGAGGGCAACAAAATCCGTGTCCACACCATTGGGGACCGTCCATAACTTCACCCGTCGGGGCAGGAAGGTTCGCGCAATACTCGCTTCGCGCTCGGACGCTGAAAACATGCCAGCGATGCGGGACGCGACAGCCTTCTGAAACCAGCTCAACTTGACCAGATTCAACAGGGCGAAAGCCCGCTTGGCGATCCCTCCTTGGTGCAGGTACTGGCGCCACAACAGACCTTCCGACTCATGCTCGTCCAACACCACCGGCGTCCGCCGGGCGAGATCAGGTGAGACGAGATAGGCCATAAAGGGGAAGTTCGCGAGGATCACGTCGAAGTGATCCGACTCCAGTATCTCTCGGATACTCCCCCGAACCGTCCGTCCGCCGAACTTCGCCGCCGTGTACGGCAGTGGCGAGAGGACTGACGCCAAGGCTGCAAGAACGGGCCGAGCCTGCCGCGCACTGGCAGGAGGCCGGTAGAAACGCACTTCTCGACAGAGAATCTTAACGGGATGATCGTCCGGCAGGGGAGGACCTTCATAACCTGCCAGCAGGACAATGTCATGTCCGCGCCGCGACAACTCCCGGAGGATGTTGTATATTCGAAGCATATTACCCCCATAAAGGGGCCAAGGAAGATAGGGTGAAAGGACGAGGATGCGCATGTTTTCTCCTTGTCACATGGGCAGAGGCCGACGGCGTCAACCTCAAATTCGTTCCTTGAGAAAGTCCTCCACGACCTGCCGCATCTGGGCCTGGAAACTTTCGGTAGAAAACCTGTTAGCGCTCTGCCGTAAGTGATTGCGCAGGGTCTCCTGCTCGGCATTACTCGTCAGGACGGCCGCGATCTTTTCCACGGCGTCGGCTTCGTCCTTGAAAACCAGAGCAGGATGATCGACGATCTCCACCTGCCCTCCTCCGTTGGGCACAAACACGATACACCCGGCGTTGACCATCTCCCCTACAGCAATTCCAAAGGGTTCGTTCTCCCGGCCGTGGATTCCATAACGATGGCCGGCGAGCAACTCTTTCTTCCTTTGTCCCACGGCCCAGCCCTCGAGGATTACCCAATCCTTGTTTCGATGGGCAAGTTTTTTCACCCTCGCACTGTAAGGCGAATCATCGAACCCTCCCAGGATGTGCAGGTGAACGTTGTGCCCTCTCTCGCGCACGCGGGAGAGAATCTCGATGATGGCATCCACCCGCTTTTCCGGTGAGATTCTCCCCAGGCAGACAAAACCCTTCTCGCGGTCAGAAAAGGGCATGGGGGGAAAATCGCCTTCCACCGGCGGGTACACGGTTCGCGACTCGATCCCGTACTTCTCCCGCATGAGGCCGGCGGTCCAATCCGAATTGGCCAGTACCACGCTCCGCTTCCAAACCTCCGGACTGACGGGGGAGATCCAGTCACAGAGAGCCAGGTACAAATGGCGGATCGGGGAAGGCCCATACCACCACTTCTTCCAGCTTGCGACCCCCGGATGAAGGGAAAAACGCCATTCCTCGACAAAGGAAAAATCGGCAATCATCAGGATGGCGGGCCGGCCAAAATCGATAAGGCCGTAAGCATTGATCAGGACATCAAATTCCGGCGCGATACGCCGGACGTAACGCTGGAGGAAGCGGCCCTTCAAGCCGGCGAATTTCGTCGTGTTCCATAACCCCACCGGTAGGGGGGCGCGTTGAACGGAGAAATCTTCCGGGGCGAGATTCGTTCCATAATAGGCATTCAGCCGATCCAGATCGACATCACCCATCGAGATCAAGGTGACGTCGTACTCCTGTTTCAGAGCGGCGATTGTCCACAGGGCGGGCGCCTCGGAGCCTCCCAACCCCAGTCCGGGGTGTACGACGGCAACCCGTGCTTTTCTTGACATTCCCTAATAGCCCTTCCTCAATCGTTGGTCATGCCGTCGCCACTTCCCTTCCCGTCCCCGGTAACCATCCACCAGGCCTTCCATGATGGCTTGCGCGGCCACCCTCTTTCGGCGGATGACATTCTTCAGGATTCTTGCTGAAACCAGGGGCACATTGACCAGATGAAACAGTACCTTCCAGCCGAGGGGTAGCACCACATTGGCCACCAGGAGTCGGCTGCGCTCCGTATAGTAATAGGCGATGGGGTTTTCCGTTCCGCCGGAACTGCGCGCGTTCTTATGATAGACGACGGCGTTTTTTGCCACCACGGCGTGATGGCCTAAGTGCGCCGCATGATGCTGAAATTCCGCACCTTCGTTGTACATGAACAGACCTTCCCGGAGGTAGTTGCCGGTTGCCGCCTGGACGGCCCGTAGCACATCGGCCCGAATCACCATCGCCCCACCATGGGCGCAATCGGACGGCCAGAATTCCTTGTCCGTCGCCGGGGGGGGCAGTTGCCAATTCACCAAGGGATAAAAGAATTGACGCTTCATGGAGATTCTGCCGCTAAAAACCGGTTCCTTTCCCGATTCATCGAACATCACGGCTCCGATGATCCCCGCCCCGCTCTCTTTTGCGACCGCCATCAGGCGGGTCAGGCAATCCGGCTCTAACGTCGCATCGTTGTTGAGCAGGAAGACGTAATCCAGGGGAAATTTCCTGCGCAGCGCATAATCGATCACCGCATTGCACCCGCCGGTGAAGCCCGTATTTTCCTCATTGCAGATCAGAACCAAGCGGTCGGGCGATTTTGCTCCTTCGAGAAGAGATTCCTGGCGCTCCTCACCTCCCCGGCGGGCAACTTTTCCCGGGTAATCGACAAATCCCGAGGGTTCGGGGAGATTGGCTTTCGCCCAGGTGCGGATTTGCTCCACCGAGTCATTCAGCGAATGATTATCCAGAACGACGGTAACGAAATGGGGGTAATCCTGTTGGCGGAGCGACTCAATACATTCCAGAGTGTCGCGCCAGCCATTCCAGTTAAGGACGCAAATCCCCACACTCGGTGAAGATGGGGAGCTTGGTGCGACATTACGTTCCGCTCTTTCTTCCATCCGTTCTATCCCTTCGCCGCCCTTGGGGGCTCACTCGATGTGGGTCCCGGGTGCAACGGTGCCGCGCGACTGTGCAACCAGCAGACCGTACAGCTTCCTTGCGGAATCAGGTTGTTCCCAGATGCCGCGGACAAATACCGCGTTTGCCGACAGTCTGACCAGCGACTCCAGCACACGTCCACGCCGCGCGCCGCCGACGATGCGATCGGTGAGCCGGGCAAACGCGTTCAGAGCCCTAAAGACGAGTTCCGGACAAGCCCTGATGGCGCGGAAGAGAAACCGCCTCCGGGCATTGGAAGCCGCCCAGTATACGAGTTTCAGATCCTCAGGGTGCTTCTCCACATAATGGTGGAGGGTCCGGCCGTTCTGGCGCACGTCCCTTAATACGCCTGCCCAGCCCTTGGTTTGATGGTGGTAGCCCAGAGCTTGTACCTCAAAGCGGAAACGCATCCCCATCCGTTCGAAGCGGAGACCGAGGTCGCGGTCATCAGGGCCGCCGTATCCTTCAAATGTCTCATCCCACCCTCCGGCGCTCAGGACGTCCTTTTTCTTTGCCGAGAAGTTTGGGTTTACAAGGTCCTTACCACCCACCT
>JBEKAD010000042.1:0-26806 GCA_050018435.1 Terriglobia bacterium | reverse complement strand
AGGTTGGTTTGGTACGCCCTCCGGATGGGCGGTGCGAGGCGCACGCGGGCGCGGGTGAATCGGCCCTCGGCTTCGTAGAATCGCAAGGCCAGGGAATCGTCGTCTTCACTCTTCTTCAGTGTGGTCATGATGAGGTTGCCCGGTTCGAGGCGCAGGACTTCTCCCGACGACGGCAGGGATTTTCCCTCGCTCTCCCTCCCGGACGCCACGAAGGCGAGGAGAGGGAAGTTGAAGGCGATGCCGTCGCGATAGCGCTCGCGCCAGCCGCCGCTGTGGGGGTACAGCGCCATCCGAAAGCTATGGTCTCCCTCCTGGGTAAACCAATAGTCGGGGTCCCACGCGATGCTCTTGCGCGTGGAGAGCAGCACGTGCTGGAGCACCGGATAGGCCACCGGATTGTCGGTCTGGTCGGCGAAGAGGTGGACGGTACAGTTGGAAGCGGCCAGGCACCCGAACTTCTGAAAAAGGTCGGAAGAGGCGTCAATCCAGTTGATGGCCTCGCGGAAGGGCAAGGGCCAGTCCCCCCCATAGATCCTGGGGTTGAACTGGCAATGAACCCGAGGCGGCAGGAGGGAGAAGTCGACTTCATCCTTTCCCATCTCCACCGTGCCGAACGGGACCTCGTAGCTCAGCCGGAAATCTTGAGGTAAGTTGATCGGAAACGCTACACGCAATTCGCGCGCCTGGGGGCCATCCCAGTTGTGGATGTCCACGTCCATTTCCACGCGGTCGAGTCGCGGATAAAGGCGGAACGTCTGCTGCAAGCGGAAGTGGGCAAACTGCGCCTCATGCGCGGCGGCAGCGAAAACCGGTCCCCGCACCGAGCTCACGGCGCGGAAGTCGTGATGGCTGGTCTTATCGAAGTCCTCGGTGGTGACCACCTCGGTATCATCCCAGGCGTTGCCGGGAGCCGTGAACTGCAAAACTTCGCCCCCAAAGAACTTGTCGGTCTTCAGCACTTCTTGGTCCAGGCGCTTATCGTACAGACTGGCGAGGCCGCCGGCGCCGATGACGGCGCGCAGGGAATCGTTTTCCAAGGTGTTGTTGGTGACGGCCTCCACCGCCGGTTCCGGCGAATCCGTGGGCTCGAGGTAATAAGTGTTGTAACCCACGGACGGCACGTCGTCGGCGATGAAGGTGATTTCCGCGTCGGCTTCGCCCGTGGCGCCACTCGCGATCTGGCAGGGAATTTCCTTCCCGGCGGAGTCGCACAGGCGAAATGATTTCCCACCGGCGGGTTTTGCCACGCGGCATCGCACCACATCCGTCCGCCGCCAGGAGAGCGGGTTGTAGACGACCACGGCGGGCTGTTCGGCGGACTTTCGTGGAACGCCACGCGCCAACTGGGTCGAGGCGGAGGAGAGCACTTGGTCCGCCAGAGTACGCGATTTCAGGTACGACTCGATGTAAACGCGGTCGGTCACGGTCCCTTTATTCCCACCCCAGCCGTGATCCGGCCAACAGTTCGCCTTCCAGGCATCTTCAAAGGACTTCGTGGGATAAGCGACGGACGGGCTCTTCTGCATCAAGCCTGCGAACAATCTCTCCGCCGCCAGAATGCGGTTATGAGCCTCGCGGCCCGCCAGCAGACCGGTGCGGTGCCCAGGCTCATCGTAGTAGGCCCAATTCAAGGGCCAATCGCCTTTGACGGTCGTGAGGTTGGGTTCCTTTCGAAGGAAATCCTCCAGCGTCCCTTTCGCCTCCACAAACCGGAGGAGCGGAGGCTTGATCTGCCGGCTGGGCTGTCCGCGGTAGCGTTGATTCCATGCATCCGCAAACCGCTTCATCGCCGCGTTCTGCTCGTGCACATAAGGGGGTAGCGAGACTGGGGGCGGGAGGTAATCCGAATTGAAATCAAAGATCATTTGGGGTGGAAGTTTGCGGGAGCCATAGTAATCCTCGCGCTCGGTGGCGTATTGCAACCATCCCTGGTTGCCATTGGGATTGACCAGGGGGTCGGCGTAGCGGATGGCAAAAACAAAAATCCTTGATCCGTCCGGACCCTCCCAATTATAAAAGCCCCAGGGGAAGCGCCCTTGCAGCACATATTTGACGCCCGCCTTGCTGAGGATTTGCGGCATCTGCCAGGTCATGGTCGGTGGGTCGGTTTTGCAGTAATGAATGGTATCGCAGCCGGGAAAGTTTTTTCTCAGCCACCGCCGCCCCAGGTAAAACTGCCGCACCAGTTTCTCCGGACCGACATGTCCTTCCAGGTTCTGGACGTAGCTCGCTCCCCACACGAATTTGCGTTCGCGCATTAACTGCGCCATCTCCTCCCGCTTCTCCGGGTGCCGCTCCAGGAACTCGGTGAGGTAGATTACCGATTCCATCGAATAGCGGAAGTCCGGATACTTCTTCATGATCTCCATCGCCGGCAGGATCAACTCCGCCGAGCGGTAATCCGCGGTGACCTTTTGCGTGTCGAGCCAGCCGAGGTCGTTGTGATTGGTTGCCAGGAGATCGAACGTCCCGCCATCAAAGTAGGAATGGTAGGCCGGCACCTTCAACTTCCGGGTGGCGTTAAACGCGGACTGGCTATCGCGGATGTTGAACTCGAGATCCTGGTCTTCATAAGGGGAGGGGATCCAGAGGTTTTGACGAACGACGGATTGCGCCGGCAGGGTTTCCAAGGGGATGGTCATCAGGATTTTTCCCTCGCGCGAAACTTGCAGTCGGGCGTCACGAACTTCCGCGCCTGGGTTGATCGCCGCGAGGGTGGCGGATTGCACGGGGATTCCGTCGTGGGCGTCAAACATGGTATAGACGGAGAGGTCAAACGTACGGACGTGAGGCCGGGCAAAGATTCGCACCTTGCCTAAGCCCGTTCCCTCACGGCCCTCTTCCGGCCATACCTCGTCAATGACGATGCGAACGGATTTTGTCCTTTGCGGCTGCGGGAAGGTGATGATCTGAAAGTTTCTGGACGGGCCAAGTTCGGCGCTGACAGAGGCGCCCCCGCTGAGCGAGCATGTCACCCTTCGAGGCGTCTGCATGTTTCCCCCGCGCGTGTACGGGTCAAATACGATGTCATAGGGGAGGGGTTTGGCCAGCAGCCAGATTTCACCCACGCTTTTCTCTTCCGAAAAGCGGATTTCCAGCCAAGCCCCGCGGGTCTCGGTATCGGTTTCCCAACTGGTGTTCATGTTGTCGCCAAACACCCTGGTCGGCACGAAGCTAAAAGGTGACAATTTGCTGACCGAGGAGGCGCGCAACGTCGCCCCCAGACGGGCGTCCGCAAGGTTGGGATTATCATCCCCACCGCCGCTCTCAGATGCGGACAGTCGCAGGGGCAGGAGCATGGGGCCGAAGCCCGCTGCGGATGCCCAAGCCGTGGCTAGCACTCCACTCTTTTTCAGAAAATTGCGCCGGTCCATAAATGGAATTCCTCCCCTCGTACAGAGTCCGGATTTGTGATGAAGGTCGTGTCTCTCTCCTCAGTAGACAGGACGCATGGAAGCTTGCAAATGTGCGTCCTCTGCGTAATGCGCGGGGGATGATTGGTGACGCAGGCTGGACTCCCGCACTACCAGTCGCGGTGGGAACAATATGCGCTTCGGCGGCAGCGGTGTCTTGGATTCTATACACTCGAGCAGCAGTTCTGCTGCGCTTTCGCCGATCTGGGAGGTGCTATAGTTAATAGTCGAAAGCGGTACGCGCAGCAGGTCAGAGTAATGGAGGTCACCCGCACCCACCACGGCAATGTCCCCGGGTACGTCCAGGCCAGCTTCCAGGATGGCCTTCATGGCGCCGGCGGCGACCGGATCGTTGTAGCAGAAGACCCCATCAGGTTGAGGCTTTAATTGTAGCAGGCGCTGCATGGCAGCATAGCCGGTACTGTCCTGATGTCCCCCGCTGATGACGTACTCGGGCGGGACCTTCAGTCCGTGCTTCGCCAAGGCCCGATGGTAGCCGCGCAGTCTTCCCCTTCCCGTGGACACCATGGGCCCGCAAAGGTGGGCGATGCGGGTGCAGCCCTGCTCGATGAGATGCTCGGTTGCCAAAGAACCAGCTTTGCCGTCCTTCACGCCGACATAGTTGGCCTTCACATTCGGAATCATGCGATCGACTAGTACGTAAGACGCTGCGTGCCCCTCCAGCAGTTCGGCCATCGAAGGGCTCGCGTGTCGTGCTGTCGAGGCGATAAGTAGGCCGTCAACCTTGCGCGCCAGCAGCAGTTTGATCTGGCGTAATTCTGTCTCGAGGTTGCCACCGGAGCTGCATATAGCTATCTGATAGCCTAACGGTCCAAGCTTGCGGTCGACACCCTTTGCCACCTCGGCAAAGAAGGACTGCATCAGGTCGGGTACCACCAGCCCGATCAAGAAGCTAGGATGGCCGGCGAGACTGCGGGCGATGAGATTGGGTTCGTACCCAAGCTCGCACGCGCGCTGGCTAACTCGGCGGCGGGTTTCTTCGGCGACATCACTGTGATTTCGCAGCGCCTTGGAAACGGTCATCAACGAAACGCCCAAATCCTCAGCGATATCCTTCATACGGACTGGCACATCAACCCTCCCCGCTAATAATGCCCGAGCGCCTCGGCCCTCATCGTGATCCCCCGGCTACAACGGGCTTGATATTACGTCGCATAGTTAGCGCTACAAAATTTATTTATAGCGCTAAAAAATTGTCTTGACAACCATATTCTATCGTGCTAGGGTTTTGCGCGTTTGATAGCCCCTTGCGCTTCCTCCGCAAGAAAGGCTTACGCCCGCTCCCGGGCATTGCAATCTTTAGCGTCTGGTCTCGAGTTTGGTCTTTACAAAATAAAAAATGAGGTGGGAGGCTGAAATTCCGGCCGAGCACGATCTTGCCTTTGTGGGCGCCGTGCTTCTAAGTGTGGCGGATTTCGAGCACGTAGGCAGTGAAACCACGCGAGGATCCCTTTCCACACACCCAGCGAGCGATGACGCGGGCTTCCGCTCGGATCAAGACGAGACGAAGATAATGGAATCAAAGCAGTGGTTGAGATTGTTAGTTTCCCCTGAGCCCCCCTGGTCTGAGGCCGCAAGGGGGCGTGCCGGCCAAACTCCCCTCCATCTCTTCCAACACCTCACTTACCAGGACTTGGCGGTGGATCACGCCCCACAGTGGGAGGGGCAGTCGGGGAAATCTCAAACTCTCTCACCTCGTCACTTCGTGTTTGGAACACGTCTTCCCTTGAAACCCTGCCCGAACGTCTACACGGCGGCAGATGCGGGTTCCGAAATGATTTTCGCCAAACTGAGCAATATTGAACAGACACGATGCCGCCGAAGATGCTTGAATCCCGGCTCGACTTTTGAAGAATGGAAACCTTGGGTACGGTCAGCCACTCGGGGACTGAAAATAGAAAGGCCGACATTATGCTGTTAACTGCTTGCCAGTTCGACTGCACCACAGCAGGCGATTGAATGATCTATTTGAAAAAGGAGAGGAGAATTTACATATGAGATTAGTGAAACACCTTTGTTTGATTTTGGTGTTCCTCGGCGCCATCCCGCTTGGCCTGATGGCGCAAACCACCACCTCCGGTTCGATTTCCGGGGTGGTCACCGACCCGAACGGGGGAGTGGTTCCTTCGGCGACCGTCGTAGCCACGCACGTGCCCACCGGGCGTCAATACACCCTGCTTACGACCCAAGCCGGTCTGTACGTTTTCCCCAACCTTCCTGGCGGTCCCTACACGATCACGGTGAAGCAGTCGGGGTTCAAAACGTTCCTCCAGAAGGGCATTGAAGTGCGTCTTGGCCTGCGCGAGGTCATTGACATCAGGCTGGAACTCGGCACTGTCCAGCAAACCGTGGAAGTGAAGGCGACGGCGTCTCCGCTGGAGACGGCCGATGCCACGCGCGGGATCAATATCAGCACGCAGACGATGGATAACCTGCCGCTGTGGAACGGCAGCATGAGGCTCGCGACCGCCTTTCTGGGTGTTATGGCTGGGGTTAACAGTAATGGTGAGCTCAGCATCAACGGTTCCACTGGCCGCGCCTACGAACTGCTGATCGACGGCGCCAGCATCGTCAGCCCTGAATCCGGTGCTATGATACCTGCATTCCCCGGATTTGAGGCCTTTAGCGAGTTCAGGCTCCTGACCCAGAATTTCCTCGCAGAGAATGGCCGCGTGGGCGGTGGAATCGCAGAAATTAATACCCGATCGGGTACCAACGCCGTTCATGGATCGGCGTATCTGAACATCAAGCGCGATATTTTTGATGCGGTGTCGTGGGCCAATAACGCCAGCGCTTCTGCCCGCAGCCAAGCCCCGTGCATTGTTCCACAAGCGACGGCCTGTCGCCCCAAGGAGCGATACAACGAGGAAGGTGGAACGGCGGGCGGACCCGTGTATCTGCCGCATATCTGGGATGGCCGCAACAAGACTTTCTTCTACTTTACCTATGTCGAGATCGTTCAGCCGGCTTCCATCGCGGTCCAGGGTGGTGAAACGGTACCCACGGCGGCGATGATGCAGGGCAACTTCGCGACGAATAGTCCCAATATTTACGACCCGGCGACGGGAACCATAGGGAGCACGCGGACGCAGTTTGCCGGCAACATTATTCCCACCACGCGCTTTAGCAAGATTTCCACTAATATCCTTCCGTACATCCCCGCCCCCAATTCGGGCACGACCAACCAACTGGCCGGCAACTACGCGTTTAACTCCACCTCGCAGTTGACGGATAAGAATTGGTCCGTCAAGATCGACCATTCGATCACGCCCAAGAATCGCGTGGCGTTCTTCTATACCCAGCGCAACAATAACACCCTTACGCACACGTATTTCCCCGGCCCCATTGGCGACGGTTTGCTCAGTCTCAACCATCCGAGCTATGAGCGCGCCGCCGACGACTACGTGATCAACCCCCATTGGCTGCTGCACACGATGTGGGGATTCAGCCAGGACCGGGCAACGTGGACGAACCCGGACGAGGACGGTTACGGCGTAAAGTGGGGCTTCCCCCAATTTACTACTGACGAACGGCCGAGCGCCTCGCCGATTATCAACTTTGACCAGGACCTGATAGGGGGCGGGGGGGCCCTCGTTTCTGGCGGCACCACCTGGGGCATGAACCAGGGGAAAGTCAACAGTGGCGGTCAATGGAACTGGACCACCCATGTGGCACAGACTCTCACCTGGGTACACAACAAGCACGAGTTCAAGATGGGCTGGGACATTCGCCGCATGAGGACCATTGGTAATGACTGGGCCTCGACAAACGGACAGTACACCTTCGATCGCGCCCAGACGGCCATGAGCTCGTCGACCGCAAGCTCGACCGGTAATGCCTTTGCCAGCTTCCTGCTGGGAGATGCTAATGCTGGCAGCCAAGGCGCCCTGCCGGTTTTCCTCTCGCAGAATCGTTATGGCTATCACGCCGGATTTTTCCAGGACACTTGGAGAATCCGGCCGAATTTCACTCTCAATTTAGGCCTTCGGTATGAGATTCCCGTCGGTTGGCACCATGTGAACGGCGATTACTCGTCGTTCAGCCCGAGCATCGTGGACCCGACCGCGGGTAATCTCCCTGGGGGCATGATCTTCATGGGCAGCGGGCCGGGCCGCATCGGTGCACTACGTCCCTACCCCATGGACATGACCGACGTCGGTCCTCGCGCCGGCTTTGCCTGGCGTGCCACCAACAGCTTCGTGGTGCGGGCGGCGTGGGGCATCTACTACGAGGGCCTGGGCAATGGCGGCTGCGACTGCGAGGACGGCTTCGGCGGCGGTACCTACTCCCAGAGTTCGAATGCCTTTGATCCAGCATTCCAATGGGATCCAGGTGGGTACAACCCGAATAAACCCACGAGCAACCCGGGTGGGGTAGAGCCTCCGGCTAGCTTCCATGGGGCGGTGCAGATTCCCGGCGTTGATAACCTCGCCTCGGGTATCAATTACATGGGGCCGCACATGGGCAAGGCGCCCCGCATTTACGATTGGAACGTCACCTTCCAGAAGCAGTACAGGAACTGGCTAATTGAAGGCGCCTATGTGGGCAATCGTGGCCATGGGTTGAATTCCTCGCCGTACATTAACGCGCTTCCCCCCACCGATCTGTACCTCACGTCGGCGGGACCAATGCAGTACGACAGTAAGGGCAATCCCACCGGCCCGGAGAACTTGCTTGGGGCGAACCTCATCAACAAGGGTACGGACATCTGCACCTCCGTCAGCGTGGTTTCCTGCACCAACAACGTACCCAGTGTGCCCTTCCCGACCTTTAGCCAGTGGGGCGGTGGTGCGACGCTGGCCCAGGCTATGCGTCCCTTCCCGCAGTACGGGACCATCTACTCGATCAACTCGGGCGACGGTCGTACTTGGTACGATTCGTTCCAGGGCAAAGTCGAGCACCGGTTTGGCGACCTGAACATGACGGGCACCTATGTCCATTCGAAGAGTCTCGGTGCGAATACCTATCGCCAGATCTTCACGCAATGCTGCTCGAATGTGCCCCTTGCGCAGGACTGGTACAACCTCAAAGACGCCAAGACCCTTGAGTACGAGGACTACCCGGACTATGTCAACGTCCTCGCGAGCTACCGTCTGCCCTTCGGCCGGGGAAAGAAGTACTTCTCCAACGCCAACGGGATTCTGGACAAGTTCCCTCCGGCTACGGTCAGTACCGGAGTGGCAATTTGATTGAGGTCGCCAGTCCCACGAATTATCTCAGCTCGTACCTCTTCGATTCTATGACTCGAGCCACTAACACCGGGGCGCCGATCAAAACCAACGTCTCCACGAATTCGCTCGATCCCAACAACCCGAACATCCGGTGGTTCAACATCGCCACCAGCGCCGCCGCCGTCACCACCTCCAACCCCACCGGCATCACCGGCAGCGCTTCGTTCTTGCAGACTCCGCTGGGCCAGCTCGGTACCCAGTCGTTCTTCAACACCTATGTTCGCAACCCGTGGGTTAGGAGTGAGGCCATAGCGGTCAATAAGCAAATCAAAATCTGGGAATCCGTCGAACTCAAGTACACTGTGAACATATTCAACCCCTTCAACCGGACGGATTTCGGCAGCATCAACACGACGATCAACAACGTAAACTTCGGACGACCCGCGGGCGCGATGCTTGGCGCGCGAGTCATCACCATGGGTCTCCGGCTTTACTTCTAACCAACCAGGAAACTTGGGGGGATCAGGAAATTCCCCCCTGGTTTCCAGTCGCAAGAGTGGATTTGCTCGAAGCGATTTCTGATAGTTTCTTGAAAGGCTCAAGCGTGGGCTGCCGCAGAGCGAAGCTCTGCGTGGCTGCGCAAGGTTTCGGGGCCAATTTCCTCCCGAGGGATTGGCCCCGTTTTTTCTGGTGCGCCGCAGAGCTGCGCTCTGCGCCAGCCTGGTTGTAGCGGCGCTCTCTGAGCGCCGACGGCGGTCAGAGACCGCCGCTACAGGGCAATGCGCAAGAATTTATGCCGCTCTGTTAAAAAGGAAATTCCAGTTCGAAAGTAGAGGAGGGGGAGGAACATGACGAGACGCCAATTCATGCGAAAGTCCCTGGTGACGACGGCGGCAGGAGTCGCAACCTTTAGACAGGGGAAAGCGGAGGCGAGGGCCATTTCGGGGCCCGCCCCGAAGGCGTTGTTTGAAGACATTGTGGTAATCCCGCTGCCGACGGACCACCAACACCGGGGCTACAGCGGCAGCATCGTCGAGCTCCGGGACGGCTCGCTGCTCTACGCCACGGGGAACCCTCGCAATGAGATCCAACAGTCGGGGATTATCGGCCGCATGTCCCGTGATGGCGGGCGGACCTGGGGTGAACCGTTTTCGATGCAGCGCAATTTTGCCCGGCTGGGGACGCTGGCACCAAGCTTGCTCCGGCTCAAGGATAACCGGATTCTGTTCGGGTACAACACCCTCAATAATTACCAGGGTGGTGATCTTCGTCTTTACGACGGACACTTTTATGTCCGTTACTCGTATGACGAAGCGAGGACGTGGAGTGATCCTTTCTGCGCCACTCTCTACCCCGGCTACAATACGGTTAACCCGGACCGTGTCATCCAGCTCTCCTCGGGGCGCATCGTGGTTCCCGCTGACTGGTCACGAGAAGTGGGTGGAGGCGAAGCCGGGCACGATGTATGCCTCTGCTACTATAGCGACGACGGTTACACCTGGATTCGCAGCCGGAACTTTGTGGACACCGGCAAGACCACCGAGGAGCCCAGCATCGACGCCCTCAAAGATGGCCGTCTGCTGATGGTGTTTCGGAACCGGATGGGCTACGTGGGGAGGGCCTATTCGCCCGACCAGGGCGATAGCTGGACGGAGCCCGGATTCTACGAATTGCCTTCTCCCCTGTCGCCGCAATACATTACGCGGATTCCCAAGACCGGGGATTTGCTGCTGCTGTGGTTGAACAACCCCCTTGCCGTCGGGTTCGCCAAAGGCGAGAAGCAACCTATTGTGAGAATTGGGGAAATAACCCGGTCCCTGGGACAGCTTCGGGCGCCGCTCGCCTCCGCGATCTCGCGAGACGAGGGGCAAACCTGGGAGAATATCCGCAATATCACTTCCGACCCCCAGGGAGATTACGGTTACCAGGGTGTGACCTTTGTGGGAGACGTTGCGCTGGTGAACTACCACGCCCTGGATGGCATCCATGTGACGCGCATTGGCGTCGATTGGTTCTACGGGAACTAATACGGGTGAATTCGGATCAAGGCTGTTCGTCGGCTAGCGCAGAGTGCAGCTCGGCGTTGCAATACCGTAATTTCTTGTTTTTTTGGCAAGAATTTTGTGCCATCTACGGTATTACGATAAAAAGAACAGTTTGATCGTTAGTAGCGGCTCCGCCGCCGGGTGTCATGAATATAACACCAAAACAAAGGATTCTTCTTCCCTCTCCCCCTTGGTGGAGAGGGGGGACCGCAAGGCGGTGGGTGAGGGGGTCAGCACCAACCTGAATGCACGGGGTCACGTTGGAATGAGGCGCTCCGGTTTTGACCCCCTCACCCGGCTCCGTCGGCTGACGGACTGGTGAAAGCGCCGGCTGCGGGCCACCCTCTCCCCCAAGGGGGAGAGGGTTGTAAATTCTAATCAACGCTCCTCCTCGGTTGCCCCATTGGCAGGAAATGTTGGAGGTGCGCTTTTCACTTTTGCCTTTTGATTTGTATTTGCGGCTCTGCCGCGCTGTGCTTCAGGGAGGGTTTGTTCTTCGCTACGGGGGGGCTTGGACTTTGATGAATAATGAGCCAAAAGAAACGATTTGGGTACGCCTTTTAACTCTTGTAAACATTCTGCTCGTTGTATGCGGCGGCGCCGCGCGCGGCCAATCCGCGGGTACGAACCCCGCTCCCGTTGACCAAAGCGAAATCAGCATACGCGTGGGCCCGGACGGCTTGCCGGCGCAAATCGAAGCGAAGCAGGGGCCGGCGGGGGGAATTCTCACCGCCCCCTGCCGTTTGTATCTCAAATCATCCGAGGGGATGATCCCTGTGCCGCCGTTGCACGAGACGGCGCCGGGGGAATGGACCGTCGATTGGCCGGCGCAGCATCTTCAAATCATCGCCACGTATGGAAAGATCCCCGATGCGAATATCACTTTCTCAGTTCAGAGCCTGGTGTCGCAAGCGCGAGAGATTCAGTTGGAGTTGATCCTGCCGTTGAGTCCGGAGGCTGACCATGCGTTCTTTCCGGCGGGCTCCGATCCTCACGTTGTCCTGGAACCCGCGGCGCCTGCGGTTGTGTATACGTACAGTGCCGGGAGAGATTTACATCCGGGGATTACGATGGCATTACCCCTGACCTCGATTTACTCCCCGAAGGCGGATTGGGGGGTTACGCTTTTGGGCGACCTGACGGCGCCCGTCCCCAACCTCGTGCTTACCGCCGCCCGGTCGAAGGAAAAAACCACCGTCACGATGCTATTTCCAGACCTTGACCTCGGGCCATTCGCGGGCGCGTCTCGCCGGGTTTACCTGGCGGGCACAGCGGGCGACTGGCGGCCTGCCTTGGCGCACGCTCTAGCTCTGTTCCCCCTGGTGTTCGAACCCAGGAACCCAGACGTGGCGGAGTTGGCCGGTCCCTTCCTCTACACCGTAGGGACGCCCCCTAGTGACATGCTTGCGGAGTGGCATGCGCAGGGCGTACGCGCGGTGGAGATTCATTTCACGCCCCCTTTATATGGCCTGTACGTGCCCGACCGCGAGCCTTACACATCATTTTGCGATGACCGGTGGCACTTTCTCAAAAAGCGGCTTCCCGCTAACCTGCTGCCCCCGCCGGACGCGACGTGGCGTGAAATACGTGAATTTGTAGAGACCTATTATTTGCCGACCATGACCGTTGCCAGGGTCAGGGACCTCATCGTCCGGCTTCACCAGATGACGTGAATCGTCCTTGGGGCAGATACATCCTCGATCAATTGCGCGGGGAATTGAAAACCTATCCCGAGGTGGATGGGGTGTTCGTCGATGAGTCGGCACAGGGCGGCCACGACTTGTACGAGTTGTGCGCCGAAGGTTGTCGCGCGGTTCGGGCGCAGGGCAAGATTTGCTGGTGGAATGGCCCCTATAACGCTGAACTGGCATCGCTGGCCGACGGCTTGATGACCGAAGGCGGGGGCCAGGCGAATTATCGCAACCTGACGGAAATGATCCAGTATTACGGGATCGCCGGCAAGCCCATCGTTTCACTGGGGCCCGCAACACCCGAGGCATATGGCGAGATGCTCATTCACGGTGTCTTCCCGAAGCCCGTTCCCCCGGAGCAGAAGGAGATTGGGGCTCGATGGTTTCCATTGTTCAGGCAGCTTCGCAATGCGCGCTGGGTTCTCCAGGCCCACGCCTTGGAAGTTGATTCCGGCGTCGCCGCGAACCTCTTTCAAGCGCCGAACGGCGATTATCTGGTCCCGCTGGTTCCCGGTCAGGCGGAAACATCCGGCGCACCCTCCGCCGCGGGGTTCGATGTTAAGGTCCGCGTTGAGTGTGGCGAGGGCGTGAAGGCGGCATTTCTGCTCACTCCCGACCCGCCCGCTTCGCGCCATCTGCCTTTTCAAAGAGTGGAGGGAGCCCTGGTGATTCGCGTGCCGAGCCTCGGTCCGGCGGGCTTGCTCGTCCTTTCGCAGTCGGGGGTAATGGCCTCTTCCGCCCCAAATTACTGACCCGGATTTCTCAGGATGGGCTTGGAAGGGCGGGACGAACAGAAGGCGGGAGCCGCGATTTCGGCGGGGCTGAAGCCCCGCCCTTCCGGCAGATCCCCAAAAGCTTCCCAGCGCAGTGAGAAATTCGCGCTAACCTGGCTTCGCCGCAGAGCTGCGCTCTGCGCCAGTCCGGGGGGGCTCAGCAGGCTCACCCCAATTGAGGAACTGATGGAGAAAGGCGAAGGTCCCGACAGCGTGGATGGTATGAGGCCCATTGAAAAACTCGATGCGCGTCCGGTCGGGCAATCCCAGCAGGTCGTAATGACGTCGAACCTTGGCATACTCATAAGCCACCCAGGAATCGACGGAAACCCCATCGTCGTGCCCACGCTCCACCATAAAAGGACGAGGCGCCATGAGGTTCGCCATTTCGCTGTAGTTGTATGTATTGCCGAGGTTAAACTCAAGCATGTCATATTCGTGAGTAAATACGTAACTAAGTGATGAATCATCGCGGCTGACTTTCCAGATCCACTCATTGAAATCCCCGGAGCAGATGGAGAGCGCATACCGGTCGAGCAGGGGGGGCACACGAACCGCGGTCTTACCCCCGTAAGAAAGGCCGTAAAACCCCATCCGGCCGGCATCGACATACGGCAGAGTGCAGAGCCAATCCAGCGTCCGTTCGTGCTGGCTGAGGATGAAGGAGAAAAGCGAGAGCTTGAGCGGATGGGCGAGGCGCAAGAGTTGTCGAAACTTGTCGCCCCCAAGGTAAGGGTTTTGGGGGCAGTAGACCACGAAGCCGTGGTCGGCCAGGTCGGCCGCAAAGCGGTGATAGTAGTGCTCACCCACGGCATCGGGTTTGATCAAGTCCTGGGGCCGGCCTTCCAGCCCATGCTGGCACACCACCACTGGACGGCGTTCCCCGGCTTTCAGGCCTTTGGGCCGGAGGAGAATGCCATAAGCGAAAACGTCGGGCCAAAGGGGCAGCAAGACCTCGTAGCCTGTCCAATTCACTTCTTCATAAATTTTACGGGTTTGTGCTGCCAGCGGTTGCGAAGGCAGCGGCAGCTTGCCAAGAATTTCCTCCCAAAGATAATGGCGGTAGAAGGCCGTCGATTGCTGCCATTTCTCGATGGAGGAGGCGTCGGCTTGCGCCCAAAACTTCTTGCGAACTGATTCGCACTCCATCACCGCGCGCTGCGTGAAGTCGCGAAGTTGCTTGAACTGGCGATGGTGACGAGCGGCAGGGTCGAAGCCCACGCGCAAGTCACGCGGCGCTGGCCCGGAGGGTTTCAGCCTGCCAGGTGCACCGAGGCTCCGTAGAAACGCGCGCAGCGCTAGGTCCGATCCCGGCGCCCCCTGCCCGTCACCGCTCAAGACCAATTCCAGATGTTCGCTTGCGCCGAGCCTGTCAAAGACCGGCTGGGCGCGTTTCAGTTCGTTTTGCACGTCGGAGAGTTGTGGGCTGGTGAGCCGCCCCGGTGCTGCCGAAGCCGACCGGCCCCCGGCCGCAGGCGGCGGCCCGGGATTTTCCACCCCCCGTGAAGCTTCCACCACCAGAGTGCGCGGGGCAATCAGGCCGGCCAATTCCGCGTCCCCAAATTCCTGGAGGAGCGACCAAACATTTCGATAGATCGGCTCCAGCCACAAGCCTTCGCGGGCCTGGAAATACCCACTCACGCACGCGGCCTGAATGCGTGTGTCAGCGGCGGCGCTGTAGAGTGCCAGCAAACCTCCTTCACCGTAGCCCATCACCGCCACAGGGCGAGAAGGCGCGCACTGAGAAAGCCAGTCCACCGCCGCCAAGACTCTCTGCACCTCATAGCCGATGATGTGCCGGCCAATCTCATACGCCATGCGGTAGATGTATTCACGATGCGTCAGGTTGGTGAACTTGCCGAGCTGTTCATTGCCGGACCATTCATCGCCGCGATTGATCAGTGTCGGCACCATGACCAGGCAGCCATTTTCCGCCAGCCGTCGAGCGAATTGGGCTTCGATAGGGACTCCCGGCGCGAGGCCCGCCAGCATTTCCGGGGTCCAATCCGCGTCGGGCAGAGCCACAACTCGCGCCAGCGGGGCGCCGACGGGCTCCAGCAACAGGCCCTCGGCGTCAACGCCCTCCAGCACCGGCCACCGCACGCTTGCGACCTTGAATCCCTCGCCCGTAGCGACGAAGGAGGAGCTATCGAGAGTGACTTCAAGATCGGGGGCTGAGTAAGGAACCCGTTGGTCGACCAATCCAATGATTTGGCGGAATCGTTCTCGATTCGGTTCAACAGACGTTGCATAGGTGGCCTGCGAAGAGTAATCGCGTTTCCAGCGTGCGGCCCGCGTTTCCACGGAAGCGTTGGTTTGTTGAAGGAGATAGCGGTGCAGGCCTTCCACCATCTGTGCCCCGAGGTCACCCTGCGCCGTCAAAGGCTCCGTTCCCGGCAGTGGGTTGAGGGGCGGCGCCGGCGGCGCGTCCACGCTTTGGGGTGCCGCCGTCACGGTCGCCGCCGGGAGGCTCGCGAGTCCGCCGGCAATTGCCGATTTCCCCATGAGTTCGAACATCTCACGCCTTGTCATGTCGCCCTCGATTGCCCATCCAGGATGTTGCCGGGACTTCTTCGCAACGGTGACTTCCTCTGCGGGGGATTATCGCCTTGTTGAAATACCCAGCAATTCGCGGGAAGCGTTCACCTGGGACGGTCTTTCAAAAAAGAAAAGGGAGTATACCCCGCTCCCAGACCCCGTACAACCCAGGGCGGAGCGCGGTAGTGGTACAGTTTGATGTTGTAGCGGCGAGTTTATCCGTCAACTGACGGACCAGTTGGCGGCATAAAGCCGCCTCTACATCAAACTGTATCACTACCCGGAGCGCATCTCTTGCAATGAGATGAAGGCGGCGAAAGTTGATTGTGCGATGTGACGGGCCACACTATACTGCGCCCATGAAAACTCCGCTTACGTGGAAATTGGTATTGTTCGCTGCGCTTTCCCTTTCCATCGGCTGGGGAATTCGCGGCCAATTTGGGTTTGAATACGGAGCGGGCATGGCGGGCTCGCTGGGATGCCTGGCCATCGCGGTTCTTTCCGGGCGTGAGGACTGGCACCGGCGCGCCGCGTATTTCGCCATGTTCGGCGGAATTGGTTGGGCGTTTGGCGGAAGCATGTCGTACGGCAAGGTGGTGGCTTACACACACTCGCCCGACGCCGCCACGGCGCTGTATGGCTTCGCGAATATGTTCGTCCTCGGCTTCTTGTGGTCAGCGCCCGGAGGCGCCGGTTGCGCGCTACCCGCCTATTTGAGCCGCGACAAGTTGACGGAGTTCTTCTATCCCATTTCGGCGGTGATCCTCGGTTGGCTCATGCGGGACATGCTCTCTGATTTCTCGCCCCATCTGCAAACGGCGGGGGCCGGTGTTGCCATCCCGGCAGTTGCCCTCCTTGTTTTGGCAGCCATTCGCCATCGGTTCGACATGGGGACGCGCCTGGGACTTTACCTTTGCGGCGGTTGGTGGGCGGGCATGATTCTGCTTGTGGATGTGTGCCGCTTGCACATGAGCCCACCGCGCGCCGACGGTTGGGCCGGGTGCGTCGGGCTGGTGGCAGGGATTCTGATTTTTTGCGCGAGGAATGGGCTGGGCGGCGTCGCCTTCGCCACGGTGTGCACGGGCCTGCTCGGCGGCTGTGGCTTCGCGCTGGCCGTGGCCATCAAGCAGTTGGGCATTCACACGGGATTGGCCACTAACTGGCACAGCGTGATGGAGCAGACCGACGGCCTGTTTTACGGCTTGGCACTGGTCGTGGCGATGGGAATGATCCTGCGTCGCGCGCCACGTGTAAGCGACGATCCGCCCCTCCGCCGCTGGACCGACGCCTACGCGGTGATGTTCGTGTTGTGGCTCTTCACCTATCTCAATTTTCGCAAGAGCCCCGCAGAATGGGTCAGGGAAATCCCATCGCTTCACCCCAGGCTTTACGGGATCGCCGTGGAAGGCGGCTTCGTCCCCTCGCAGGGGTTTCTGGGCTGGTTCGACTTTGCTTATCTGGCGCTGGGCGTCGCCATGGTGTGGCTGTTGTATCTGCATCTGCGGCGGGGATTGCCGCTGGTTCCTTCTACCTGGCTTGGCAAGGTACAACTGCTCTATTTGGTCTATCTCTGGGCGCAGATCATCATCAATTTTGCGAACACTCTGCCGCGGTTCGGTGACCAGCGTTTGGTGACAGAGTGGTTCATGACCCTTAATGCGGCCTTCTGTACCATCTTAATGGCGATGGGGACCTTTGCCCAACCCGACCGCAACCTTGAAGGTGTGGTCGGGGACAGTTCATACATGCCGTGGATTCGGAAGACCGTGGCGTTCGGGCTGCTCGGCGCGGTGGTGATCGTGTTCGCTTCCTGGGGTGAGAAACTCGTTCTCTACGGCAATTTGCCCGTGCCTTACGCCGACGTCCATATTCGTTTTGGACCGAACAACACCAATGGCAAGCGCTAGGCGGCTCCTGCCGCAGAGGGATAATCCATGAGTATCGACCACAAAAATCTTGTCGGCAGGCGATCCTTCCTGGCGGCGATGGCTACTGCGGGCACAGCCGCCGCAGCGGGTGCGGATGTGTACGACGTCCGGCGCTTCGGCGTACTCGGCGGGCGCGACGTGCTTGAGACCGCGCGCTTCCAGGCCGCACTGGACGCCTGTTCCAAAGCCGGAGGCGGGACGGTATACGTGCCGGCCGGTGATTATCTGAGCGGCGGGTTGTTCCTCCCCAGCCGCGTGAGCCTTTACCTTGAAGCTGGCGCCACGATTTACGCGAGCACCCGGCCGGAAGACTATCAAGAACACGCGCCCAATTTCATTACGGCGCGGAAGGCTGAGTACATCTCGATTCTCGGGCCGGGAGCGCTGCACGGACAGGGGACAAAGGACCTGGGCCGGCGGCCCGGCTTTGCCGACGAGCCACGCCCGAAGTTTCGCACTCAGGTCATGCTGCTCGAAGACTGCCGCGATGTAACCCTGCGGGACTTTACCATCCTCTATAGTGATAGCTGGGCGTGCCACCTTAGAACCTGTGAAAAGGTGGTGGTGGACGGTGTCACCATTTTCAACAACTATTTCCGCACCAACAGCGACGGCATCGATCCGGACTCCTGCCGCGACGTGCGCATTTCCAACTGTCATATTACCGCCGGGGATGATTGCATTTGCTTGAAAACGCACGACGGCATCCCTTGCGAAGACATTGTGGTGACCAACTGCACCACGGAGAGCATCGCGACGGCGATCAAGCTGGGTACGGGCTCCGACGGAGACTATCGGAATATCACAATTTCCAACTGCACGGTCAGGAACTCGACGGTGGGCGTGGGCTTCTTCATCAAAGACGGCGGTACGATTGAATCCGTCATCGTTTCCGACCTGGCTATTGAGAACCTGCGCGATCCCAGTTTGGTGAACCCGGAACGGTTGAGCAACATGAGCTATCCCCTTTTCGTGGACATCGAAAAGCGCCGCGAGGATTCGCGCCTAGGGGCCATCCGCAACGTGATGTTCAACAACATCGAAATCCGCAGCAATAACGGCATCCTGATGCAAGGGATGCGTGAAAGCGTTCTTGAGAACCTGGTGCTTCATAATATCTCCCTGCGCGTAACCCAACCCTATGATTACAGCCGCCGGGCCAAGCACAAGGGCGGCGACAGCAACCCGCACGATGACCGCATCACGCTTTATGCGCGCCAGCCGTCGTACTGCACGCTGGCGAACCTGCGGAACGTCGTGGTGGACAACCTGCAAGTGGATGCCGCTCCTGGTGTTCTGGAAGCCTATGCGCGAAGCGCGCTCAGCGTGTTCAATGCTCAAGGTGTGGTGCTCAAGTCCATTGCCCGTACCCCGACGGGGGATTTTGGACCCGTGGTGGAGCTGCACGATGTTCGCCCGAGCCTTATTACCGGCTGTCTGGCCGCTCCCGGGACGGGAACTTTCCTGCGGACTTATGGCATGGCCGAAGATGATGTGGCACTGGAGGCGAACAATCTACGCCTTGCCCAAAAAGCTCTTGAGCGGGAATGAGTAGCGCCGACCTTTAGGTCGGCACGTGCCGATGCAACGTAGCGCCGGCCTTCAGGCCGGCACCTCCATGACAGCGGACATTTCTCGAAGAGGGTGATCCCCTCACCCGGAAGGGGTTCTCGTTTGCGCAGCAGAGGCCGCGCCGTGGGCGCGCTGCACGTCCTCGCGGGTTATCACACCCCCGGCGCCTGTCCCTTTGACCTGCTGAAGATCAACGCCCAACTTTGTGGCGAGGTTTCGCACGATCGGAGAAACACGAAGGGGCCCGGACGGCGTAGTGCCCATAGGCATTTCCCCATGCCCGCCGGCTTTCCGCTGGTAAGGATCCTCTCCGGCTGGCATACCGCCCACATCGACAATAATCGCTTCGCCGGGTTGGCCGACGTAAGCCAGAACCTCGCCGGTCCGCGCGATCGCGCCGGCAAGCACGCGGCATTGCAACAGAACGCCTTCCGCAGTCGATTCCAGCTCCGCCACCGCTTTGTCGGTTTCGATATCCGCAAGGACGTCGCCCCGCTTTACAAAGTCGCCCTCCTTGACCTTCCAGGCAAGGACTTTGCACTCCTCAACATTGGTCCCCATGGCGGGAAGTCTAATCGCGATGGCCATTGGTAAAGGTCTCCTCGAATCGATTGCTTACTTCGCGGTTGACGATGGGCGCGGGGGCGATTAGTGTTGCGCCAAGCCTCTCCCTATTGCGCTCAATTGGGCGGGTGGTGACCAGCGGCTCTGCCGCCTGCTGTGCGGAAAGGCTGCGCCTTTCCGGGCCAGTTGCCACCTTCCTCTGTTTTCCCGGCGAGGCTGCGCCTCGCCGGTACTTCATCGAGGTCTCCGCCAATCGATGCGGAGTGTCTGAGGCGCAGCCTCACCAGAAAAGGAACATATCAGGGCGCGCCCGGAAAGGCGGAGCCTTTCCGCACAGCCGCGCGGCAGAGCCGCGTGGACCACTCGAAGAGGTCGCTCATCTGGACAGCCGCAGTGTCGCCTCGCGTCTCCCCGACCTCGATTCTACGTGTTGCCAACCGCTTTGCGCGCTGCGGCGGCGATGCGCTCCGCGTCGGGCCGGTAAAAGTTCTCCATGGGGGGAGAGAAGGGAACGGGGATGTCCGGAGATGCTACGCGGATAACCGGCGCGGTGAGGTAATCGCTCAGGGATTCCCCCAGGGTGGCGGCGATTTCCGCGCTCCAGCCTCCCTGTCGCGGGCCCTCTTCCACCACCACGGCGCGACTGGTCTTCATCACTGAGGCTTTGACCAAGTCCCAGTCGAAGGGCACGAGGCTGCGCGGGTCAATGACCTCCGCGCTGATTCCTTCGGAGACCAACTGCTCGGCGGCAGTGAGTGCGCGGTGCATCATCAGGAGCGTGGCGATGATCGTAACATCATGGCCTTCGCGCCGCACGATTCCCTTGCCCAGCGGCACGACGTAGTCGTCCGGGGGAATCTCACTCGAGGCATCCACAGCGCCTGACTCCGCACGGGCGCCCTTTGATCCATAGAGGAGCTTATGCTCGAACATGAGCACGGGGTTGTCATCCCGAATTGCCGCTTTCAGCAATCCCTTCGCATCATAAGCGGTGGCGGGAACCACCATCATGATGCCGGGCACACTGAACAGGAGAGCTTCGGGGTTCTGCCCATGCTGGGCGCCGCGCCCTGTCGCTCCCACGGGCGCGCGCATGACCAGTGGCACGGTAATCTTCCCTCCCGACATGTAACGCACCTTGGCGATCTGGTTCACTACTTGATCCATAGCGCAGTAGAGGAAGTCCGCGTACTGGACGTCGACGACGGGCCGCAGTCCCATCATGGCCGCGCCCAGCGATGCGCCGAAGAACCCCGCTTCCGACATGGGCGTGTCAATGATGCGGTCGCGATAGTCTTTTTCCAAGCCCAGCGTCACCGTAAATGCGCCGCCCCAGCCCCCGCGAATGCCAATGTCTTCACCCATACAAAAGACTCGTTCATCGCGGGCCATCTCTTCTCGCAGCCCTTCGCGCAAAGCTTCGGCAATGGTCCGTCGCGCCATATTTTTTCCCTTCCTTACACGTAGAGATCGTTCAACGCGTCCTCGGGCGCCGGGTCCGGCGCCGCCATGGCGGATTTCACTGCCTCCTCGATTTCCGCGTCGACGTCCCGGCCGATCGCGTCGAGTTCAGCTTCGGAGGCGAGCTGGTGTGAAAGCAAACGATTGCGAAAGCGTGCAATCGGTTCCTGCTGGACGGCGTTCTTGCGCTCATCCTCCGGCTGGTAATTGCAGGGGTCACGCCGCGAGTGGCCGGTGATGCGGTAAGTCATGCACTCGACGAGCGTGGGCCCCTCGCCGCGCCGGGCGCGATGGAGGGCTTCCTGCGCGGCCTCGAAGACCCCCACCACGTCGTTGCCATCAATCGTCACGCCGGGAATGCCGTAGCCGGCGGCGCGGTCGGAGAGCTTCTTGACGCGGACCATCTCAAAGGTTGGCGTGGACGCCGCGTAGAGGTTATTCTCGATGACGTAAACCACGGGCAGCGCCCAGACCGCGCCCATGTTCACCCCTTCGTGAAAAGCTCCTTCGTTCACCGCACCGTCACCCACAAAGCAAACGGCGGCGTGCGTCTGCTTTTTCATCTTGAAGGCAAGAGCCATGCCCGTGGCCATGGGTACTGCTCCCGCCACAATGGCGATGGCGGGGGCCATCCCTTTTTCCAGGTCCCCGACGTGCATCGAGCCGCCTTTGCCTTTGCAGCAACCCGTGGTTTTTCCAAACAGCTCGTGCAGGATGGAAGCGGCGCTCAGCCCCCGCGCCAAAGCGTGCCCGTGCGGCCGGTGCGTGCTGGTGATTACATCCCCAGCCTCGAGCGCGCTGCAAAAGCCCACGGCGATGGCCTCCTGCCCCTGGTACTGATGAATCGTGCCGGGCATGATGCCTTCCAAAAATAGGTACTTGATGCGCTCCTCAAATTTCCGGATCAGCACCATCTGGCGATACAGCGAAAGGAGAAACTCTTTCTCGTAAGCCATTCCCACTCTCCACGCAGGGGTAACGCGAAATACGGCGGCCCCGCAGTTTCCAGGAGCTTGCCCAAACATTCTACTGCGTTGCGACTCATCAGCCACCGCCGGTGTGTCACCGCCGCCGCCGCGCCCTTGGCGGGATCGCCGCGATGAGAATCTCGAAGTGCGGCACTCGATGGGTGCGTTCCCCGCGCAAAGCCGCGAGGAAGCGGTCTTTGTGAGGTGGACCCGCGTAACGCTCAATCCGCAGCATGGGACACCCCCTAACAGACTGATGAGAAAGTCGCCGCGACGCCCTTTGTAGCGCCGGCATCTTGCCGGCCCTTGTTGAATCTAAAGGAGTTGCCGGCTGGAAGCCGGCGCTACGGCAGCGCTCCAAGGCTTTTTCATCAGCCTCCTAAAGGTTCATCGCGCGGCGCACCAAGTCCGAGGCCTGGCAGGCATCCGCGCTGCGAATGGCCCTTGTGAACTCGTCCAGGCCCACGCGGTCGACGGCCCGTGAGAAGACGCTCATCCACTGGGCGCACTGCGTGGCGGCGGCCACGCCGTCTTCCCGGTAAGGGAAGATATCGAGCGTCAGCCAGCCCTGGTAGTCCAGCCGCTTCAGCCAATAAACGAGTTCCAAGTACTCGACGAGGTGCACCGCTCCGACCATCATGTCGTCGTCCCAGCTTCGATAGTTGTCGTTGAGGTGCAAATAATCCAGCTTGCCATAGGTAGAAAGGAGCGCGGCCGCTTCGGCCACATTTTCACCCGCGGCCAGGGCGTGGCCCACGTCCATGAGTACCCCAACCTTGTCGAGGCCTTGAAGGAGCAGGAGCACCTTGGAAGCATGACTCACAAAGCAATGCGTGCGGGGCTCCTTGAGCTTATACTCCACCAAAACGCGTACCTTATCATGGTGTTGGGAACAGGCCGCCAGTCCGTCGCGGAGCCATTTCCAGGCCTCCACGTAGTCAGCCTGGAAGGAGTAGTCAAATCCATCCTGACCCGGCCAGACGTCCACGTAGGGGCAGCCGAGTTCCGCCGCCCAATCCATCACCTTCTTGACTTCGTCGATGGCGGCCTGGCGCGTCCTCGCATCGGGCGCGGCCAAGCTGCCGCGGCCCCATTTGGCCTGAGTCCACAGGTCGGGAACCAGCATGGGGATCTTTAGGCCGCGGTCGCTGAACATCCTGCCCACGTCTCGAATGTTTCCGTCGTTGACGTGCCAGTTACCCACTAACTCCAGGCCATCCAGCCCCTCGACCTTCTTGGCGAGGTCAAGCATTTCTTCTACCGTGTTGCCGCCTCCTCCGTAACCGCCCAGGCAGTACCGGTCGGCGCAGTTTCCGAAAGTAGGAAGACAGGCTCCGAATAAATGGTTCGCAATCATGATAGATCCCTCCTCATAATGGTTCGAGCGGTATCCGTCCAGCGTGGCGGGGCTTGGCCCGGGCCGGGCACATGGACACGGCGGCCTATCAAGCTGCCGCTGCCCGGGCTAAGCCGTGGCTCGCTGCACGATCTGAAGATAAGTTCCGTATCGGTCCTCCCAAAGGGCTTGATCGCGCGGTTCGTATTCCGTCAATTTCGTGGAACGGCGCACCACCTCCCGAATCTCGGCAGGCGTAGACAGGTACCGGGTAGCCATCGCCTGGACGAGCACATTTCCGGCTACGGTGGCCTCCACGGGACCCGCCACCACCGGAAGCCCGGTGGCATTGGCGGTGAGTTGGCACAACAATCCGTTCCGTGCTCCGCCGCCCACGACGTGCAACACGCGGAAGCGCCGCTGGAGAATGCGGCCCAAGTCCTCCAGCGCCTTTCGATACGAGAGGGCGAGGCTTTCCAGAATGCAGCGCGCTTCTTCTCCCGGACCTTGCGGTTCGCGCTGGCTCGTACGCGCACAGAACTCCCGGATCGCTTCGGACATGTCCTTGGGCGCGAGGAAGCGCGGGTCGTCGGGGTTGACGAGCCCCGTGCCCATAGGGACGCTGGTGGCTAGCCGAACCAGCTCGTCGTATGAGTGCGCCTCCCCCGTCTGGCTCCATGCGTGGCGTGTCTGCTGAAGTAGCCAGAGACCCATAATGTTGCGGCAGACGAAGAAGCTCCCGACGGTTATTTCATTACAGAAGCCTGCCGAGAACACCTCCGGCGAAGTCCAGCACTCGTCGGTGAGCGCGCCCACGACCGACCATGTCCCGGAGCTGATAAAGGCCCAGTCATGGTCCTGTCCCGGTACGGCCGCCACCGCCGAGGCCGTATCGTGCGTGCAAGGAGCAATCACCCCGCTGCGCTTCAGCCCGACGCTCCGCCGCACCGATTCCGCCAGCTCACCCACGACTGTACCGGGGTCCAGAAGCGGAGGCATGATGGAGCGAGGAAGGTCCAGCTTTTTGAAGGCTTCCTCGCTCCATTGGCGCTTCCTCGGATCGTAGAGCTGGGTTGAGATGGCGTTGGTGCGCTCGCAGCCCACCTGCCCGGTGAGAAAGTAGGCAAAGAGGTCCGGCATCATCAAGAGGGTCTTCGCGTATGCCAGGAGTGGGCTCTGGCGCAAGCGCAGCGACAGAAGTTGTACGGAGGTATTGACCGGAGAAAGTGGCATGCCGGTACACCGAAACAATTCTTCGGGAGCCATCTTGCCAGGCACTGCTTCGAGCACGCCCTCCGTCCGCCGGTCACGGTAGTGGACGGGATTTTGCAGCAGCTTCTCATCCTGGCCGAGCAGGCCAAAATCCACACCCCATGTGTCGATACCCAAGCCCTCCACGCCATCACCGAAGCGCCCCACGTACGCCCGCATTCCCTTCAGCAGATGGCCATACAGGGCCAGAACATCCCAATGGAGCGTGCCACAAACTTCGACCGGCTCGTTGACAAAGCGATGAATTTCCTCGAGGGCCAGTTCTCCGCCCGCGAGGGAACCCACCACACCCCGCCCACTTTCGGCTCCGAGATCGAATGCTAGGAAGCGGCTCGAATCCAATTCCGGCACTCCCGCAAAAGGCTAATCAAACACCATGGGTTTGGGGTGGAACTTGGGGGCGACCCGGAGCCACGGGGTCCGAGGGCGCTCGATATAACCCCATTTCTCCAAGGCGCGGCGCAGTTCCTTGTTTTCAGGCTTTTTCGCGCAAGTTAGGAAGTCCTCACCCGAGAGCGTGGCGGCGATGGCCTGCTGCCATGCCTTGGCCCCCGCCGTGTAGCCGTCCGGATGTCCCAGCATACCGCCGCCCGCCGGAATCACGATGTCCGTACCATATTCCCCAATCAGGATGGGCGCCAGTCCCGGGTATACACCCGCGCAGGGCATGGGAAACATGGGCTTGATGTGCCCGAGTGGCGCCAGTTTAACCTGCGCCGTGCGGAGTCCTTCCTCCAGACTGACCATCGGGATGCTCGACCAATACGTGGGCGTCAGCATCAGATCGCCACCGCACAGGCGCACCAGCTTGGCAAAGACCGGCCAGGCAATCCGGGGCTGGGCCGCAATCATGTGCGAGGCGTGAACGAGGATGGGAACGTTGATCTTGGGATCTTCTGCCAACTGGCGAAGGACGGGTAGTCCGGCCGAGTAGCAAACCAACAGGCCGCGGGCGCCCAGTTCCACGGCGCGGGCCGCCTTGTCGAAAATGCGGCGGGGTTCGTCGGTGATACTCACAAAGTAGATCGCGCGTTTCCCGGTCTTGGCCTCAGCTTTTTCCAATGCTTCGCGCACGGCTTTCACGCGATCCTCGTACTTGCTGTTGTAGAGATCGCTCGTCATCTCATCGTCTTTCATCATGTCCGCTCCGCCCAATGCTGTCTGGTAGCACTGGTCGGCAACTTGCTGCGGCGTCATGCCCATCTTGGGTTTAATGATATGCAGCGAAAGAGGCCGGTCTGGCACATTCAGGAGTTGGCGAATTCCCGGGACGCCAAACTTGGGTCCCTGGAACTTGGCCAGCAGGTTCTCCGGAATGAAAACGTCAAGCAGCCGAAGCTTGGGGCTAAAAGCGAAACAGTTTCCCGCGATGCTGAGCAGCATCATGGGTACGTTATCGATCCAAGCGTCGATGGGGAAGGCCAGTTGTACAACCGCGGAGCGGCGGCAGGCATTGCCCGTGGAAATTTCAAAGTAGCCCACCATTTTTCCGCTCAGGGCGCGCCGTACGTCATCTGTTTCCTCTGCCACCTTCTGCCAGGTGCCGGTGGAGCCTTCAATCACCATCGATTGAATCAGGGCAAAGTGGTCGATGAAATCCTCGCCGGGCAGCTCGTCGTCCATGAAGTAGGTGGCGACAATGTGGTTGGTGCGGTCGATCCCATCGAAGGAATGATTGAAAATCTCTGGATCGTAAAACCGTTGCGTCATCCCGATTCTCCTTAGTACTACTACGTTAAGTTAAGGTCCTCGATTGCTTCTGCGAATTTTGCTGCCACAATACGCGCAATGGCCAGTCCAGGTGAACAACCGGCGCTGGATCTCACGGCGCGTCTGTGGCAGGGTCCACCCAAAAGTTTTTTTACTCCGCAACATCTCCAAGGTGAGGAAAGCGTGCGCCAACATGACCAGGGTGACATGATGATGCCAGCGTGCCCGTGCGGCCGGTGCGTGCTGGTGATTACATCGCCAGCCTCGAGCGCGCTGCAAAAGCCCACGGCGATGGCCTCCTGCCCCTGGTACTGATGAATCGTGTCGGGCATGATGCCTTCCA
>JBEKAD010000041.1:0-14512 GCA_050018435.1 Terriglobia bacterium | reverse complement strand
GATCCCTGACGAGTTCCGCCACGCGCAGGACGGGCACCCCGCCCTGGAGAAGGGAGATAATTTCCTCTTTGCCCAAAGCCCGTGGATTCACGGGGGCCGTCTTGGGCTTGTAATGAACGGTTAGGTCGAGTTTGGCCTCCACATGGGCCGAGTTGGAGGCGACAATCTGAATGCGGTTGTTTCCCGCCTGTAACGGCAGAGGGTCCGACCAGAATTCCGCCGCTTGCGTAGTTTGCGGGCGCATGTTAGCAGGCGATCCGTTGACCGTCACCACCGGGATGCCGGTGCTATCCATGGCCACGCCACGGATGACCACCGTGGATTCCTCCCATTCGAGGGTCTGGTCCGCCCCTACGCCTGGAGGGGATGACAGCACAATCGCGGGCGGAGAAGGCGGCGCAACGGGCTTGGGCGGCGGTGCAGGTGCCACGGGTTGCACGATGACGGGCGCGGGCGGAGGGGCGGGAGGCTTCACCAGCGCCATCACGCCATCGAAATTCAACAGCGTCTTGTATATTGATGCCGTTCCCAAACTTTCGCGGTTGGCAGCCGCGCCTTTACCACGAGGCGTATGAACTGACCCCCAACGATCTTGAGGTAGATAGATAAACGTCTGCCCCTTTTTGGGGGCCTTGAACGAGAGCTCGGTCTTGTTGAACCGGAGATCGCCGATGGCAAACCTGGACACTGCGAAAGAGTGGCCGGATTTGCGGGTGGGCTGCACCTCGGTGTAGCGAATCGTGCTACTGCTGATGTCCAGCCAGCCGTAAGTATCCGACGACGTACTCATGACGGGGAAGCGCAGAGTGGGATCAGTCTGGGCGTTCACAAGCGCAGGGCGAACAATGCTGCTGAGGTCAGAGTCACTACCCCTCTTCGAACCCTTGGTCTTCGCCAGCCCCACCGAAGCTACGCTGAGGAATAGGAACAGGAGCAGCATCGTACGCCACCAGCACCAACCCGTAGGATTTGGACTCATCAGAAATTATCCTCCACTCTGCGCCGCCTTGGGAGCATGCAATTCAGACGCTCCCGGAAGAACTCTGGTTGCCTATAGGCTGAATTCTAATCCCCTTGCCAACACAAAGCCAGTCTTGTTAATAGTGGCACAGTTTGAAATTTCAAATCCTTACCTCGCGGGTCTTCCCGGGGGAGCGGGCGTAGCGCAGACCTCCGCCGTTGAGGTATGCGGTTCTTCTGTAGGGAGACCGCAAATCTCAAAGACGGAGGTCCACCCTCGGATTCGGAAGCGCGAATCTAAGGAAGAACCGCAGACCCCAAAGGCGGGGGTCTGGAAAGCGCCGGGATAAACCGGCAGGAAGCAGAGAATGAAAGATTCTCACGAGGAAGGAGTAGCGATCCACTCGGCCCCGAGTTTTGCGCTGCGTGCCGCGAGGTGCGCAGTGAAGCGTAAACAGGGGAATAGGTGGGCTGGGTATGGAGCTTCGAAAATGTGCAATCAGGACGCCGACGCCGTCAGACCAGCGGAAGGCAACAGGAGTCAGGGGCGCTCGCGCAAGTCCCTGGACAGTCCTGCGTAGTCGTAGACCCCAGACACACCTAGACACTTCCTGCACGAGAACCGAGAGACCTCCGAGACGTCCCAATCGGTTGGGACCGACGGGCGAAGGTTTAGGCCGTATGGCCCGTATGCACGTCTGGGAGGAGTCGGACAGTGGCGTAGTACCGATGAGTCACTCGAACGAGGGCGGACAACCGCTCGCGGAGAGTGCGGAGGGAAGGCCGCTGGCCCAGGAGAACACTCATCCGCCCCACACGCGCCCGACCCAGAGCGGGGAACGCGTGTCCCCGGGGTTGATGGGGGTGCGGTCAGCAGAGCATCGCTTCGCCGCCACGTATCCGAGATAAGAGCCGTAGGCGCTAGCTAGCGCACGTACGGATCTGTGCGGGGGGTACCGGGTAACCGGTATCCCTACCGAGACCGGTACACTTGCTTGAAGTGAATGTTGCCACTCCGGCCAGTCTACACCAAGTCCTTTGACGCGGTGTCCTCCTCCGGTAGAATGGAAGGCAGCGTGCGAATGCCTCCGACCGCGGCGGAGGCCGCGCTCACCGGGACGCGCTTTGCATGAACATCAATTCTGGGAAAGGAGCCGAATGGGACTGATCCATATTGAGGGGACCGTGACGGGTCCTAAAGGAAAACAAGCCAGCCTGAAATTCCTGGTGGACAGCGGCGCCACCTATACATTGCTACCCCAGAAGGTTTGGCGCGCCATCGAGTTGAAGCCGATGGATTCCGTCAAATGTGTGCTGGCAGATGGCACCGAGGTGGAGCGGAAGGTGTCCGAGTGCCAAATTGCCCTTCCTCAGGGACGGCGGCATACCCCCGTGATGCTCGGGGAAAAGGACGACGAGGCGCTCCTGGGCATGGTCACACTGGAAATCCTCGGCCTCATCCTGAATCCCTACACCCGTAAATTGCAACCGATGCGGATGATGCTCGCGTAGCATGAACACTACCAGGCTCGGCGCTCACCGCCAAGCCTTTTTGTTCCCATCACGTCTCGTATAAGTTATCATGCATTACCCGCTGGCTGGCCCGGACCCCGGTTCTGGGGGGCTGCGATTTCCCCAAGGAACTTACGGGAGCAAGTGTTGCGCATGGTCGGGTAGGGGCGGTTCGCGAACCGCCCCTCCAAAAACGTGCACGATTGTGGCCCTCGATCTCCGTTGACCCCTCCGCCATTAAGATCGGCGGACCTTCGGCCGTGCGCGGGCGACAACCGTGGGAATGCTGCGCCGCTCATTTCTTCGCGCAATCAAAGACAAACTTGAAATTCTCGACGCCCACGCCTGGGGCGACGTCGGCGCGCTCTACTTGCTCGACGCAGCCGTGCCGATTAAGCGAGAAGGAGCTGCGGCCGGGGAGCAACTCCATCACCGCCATGCCATCGTCACCGGAAGTGGCCTTGACGTCGTCAATCACCTGCCCGTTGGAGAAAATGGCATCGAGTTCAATCCCGCCGACGGGTTTGCCCCCGGAGTCAAAGACCCTGAGCAGCGCGGGTTTGTGCACCAACTTCTTCGCCTCATAAATTTCGGCCGGATAAGAAACGAGTTGCGTGTTGACGCTGGGGGTGGCGCTGGTCAGTTCCTCATGACGAAAGGTTACGGTGTCCTCTGTAGCGCCTTCGCGGCGCCCGGTAACCCAGTAGAGCGTCAGGGGCAAGTGCGCAAAAGAAAATCGTCCGCCCGCCCTGGTGACTTGCTGAGCAATCAACTGCCCTTGCTCGTCGCTGAGCGAAACCCGGATGCCGGCGCGCGGCTGGAGGTCCGGACCCAGCGTGGACCCACCCAGAACACCCAGCGAGTCGGGAAGGGCCGCCCGCAACTCGACGGTAATGGTGTTACTCGTCACTTCACCCTGCCAGAGTGTGGCGCCGAGGTTGCGCTGGAATTCTTCCCCATTGGAAAAACTCGCCCCGTAGACCACGGTTAACCGGTAAGCTCCCCAAATCGGTTTCTGCCCCTCCGCCAGTGCGGGCCGCAAGTGTACGATCGACACCTCCTCGTAATCGCCGCCCGCCGGCAGCTTCACCAGCCGCGGCTTGGGCATTTGCACATACTCGAGCGTCGTTGCCTCCGCCGGCGAAATCGCAGCTCGCGCGGCCTGAGCATCAACGGGCTGTAGCTTGACTTCCACGGTCGAGCCCCCAGTGGTTTCGGCCGGCCGGTTTTCGTCGTAAACGCGCTCCCCCGGCGGGTGCTTTCCTTTTGCGCGCCGATAGAGCCAAAGAGTTTGCGACGTTGGGTTGAGAATGTGAAGCTGGATGCGTGCCGCTTCCGGTTCGGCCACAAACTGCTGACCCATGGTAATGACCAGCTTGAGGGCGGCGGCGTTCGTCTGGCCGCGCGCCGGCGCCACCGGCAGGAGCCACGAAACTCCCGCCAAGCCAGCCATCACAACAAGTCGAGACGTTCCAAATCCTCTATTTGCCATCGGGCCTGTATCTCGATCATGCTTTGGAGTGTCTTCAGTGGGAACGTATCTGAGGGATGATGAAAACTAACCGTCACTCGCCTGCCGTCCGGCTGCTTGTAGTGTCGGTGGCTTCCCGTTTGGCGAGCCATAGCAAAACCATCTCGCAGGAGGGCAGCAACCAGGCGCCGGGCTGTGAGCGACCGCAGGCGGCTGTAATCGACTTCCGTCATACGGTTACGGCAACGCGCGGTTCTTCGTAGACCGTCACACCGCCGGGCATTGGCTCGCCATCCTCCAGCATTTCCTCGATGACCATTTGGGCCACCTCTTGGATGTTCTGGAGGGCCTCTTCGCGAGTTTTTCCCCAGGTTGCCGCCCCGCGGCTCTCAAGTTCCGGAATACACGCATGCCACTTGTCTTCGTCCGGTTCGACAAGGACTTTGAATACATAGCTCTTCACAATTACAGTCCTCCTCCGACCTGAATAGTCTAACGCCGAAAAGGTCTGGAAGAAAGCATGTGTAGCGCAGACCTGTTTTGTGGGTCCGCGGTTCGTCTCTTATTAACAACGAAAAGCCGCGGACCTACAAAACAGGTCCGCGCTTGCTGGTATCTCGACAGTGCTGTGAAATGCTTCCAGGCGGCTGGGTCAGTGAGTTCCGAAGCCAAATACAAGATTGAGGCCCGCGGCCTCGGTGAAGGCCCAGAAGTCCCGGTCTCGCGTGAGGAGGGAAACGCCTCGGTCAATACAGCTCTGGGCAATCAGCGCGTCGCCGACGCGCGCCTTGCGGCGCTTGGCCAGCACCTTCGCACGCAATAGTCCAGCCCGTTGCCAATAGCCCTCTCCGACCTCGATCAGAGGCACGTCGCAGAGAGTTTTGGCCACGTCGGAAGGAAGCTTCGGATCGCTCAACAACTCGGTAAGCACAACCGGCGCCATTAGCACCTGCCGCTCTTCCAGCGCCCTGTCAAGCAGATGTACATCTTGGCCTCCGCCGCCTTCCAGAAAGGCGACCCATGTGCTCGTGTCCGCCGCGATCATCGGTCGGCCTTCAGTTCCGCCACCGTGCGTGTGAAGCGAACGGCGCCTCGGAGTTGGCGCAGACGATCGTAGGTCCGCGACGCCGCGAGCAGGCGAAGGCCGGTACGGACGGTCTGGGTGATACCGGCGCCACTGGCTCGCTGCGCCTTCTCGAGAAGCTCGATCGGTACCTCCACGGTGATCTTACGTGCTGTCTCCATGATGTCTCATCATACCATACTCAAGACCAGCATTGTGTATGGCATCTCCGGCCCTGCCTTCTCACTGCACCCTCAGGATTAGACACTTCAAGTAATGCGTTTCGGGAATGGTGAGCAAAATGGGATGGTCGCGCGACTGCGTGCGGCGTTCGACAAGGACAATGGTGCGATGGAAATGGGACCTACATCAGGCGTTTGCCGTGCGTAACGATATATCCCGCAAAATTGGTGGGGCGGGCGTCCGCAAGGGCGCGGGAAGAATAAAGGTGAAGTTCGACGTCCAGGTGGCATTCCAACGCCAGTTCCGACCCGAGACGGACCCGCTCCATAAACCTCATGTTCTCGACATCAGGTGAGAAGACGGCCAAGTCGATGTCACTGTAGGGGTGAGTGTTTCCTGCCAGTTGAGAACCGAAGAGGTAGGCCGCCTCGATGCGGATACGTTGCCGAAGGAAGGCCAAGGCCCTCTCCAGGGCAACATCTAGAGCCGCTGTTTCAGCCATGTGAGGAACTCCTTGGTGAGGGTCGTCAGTTGGTTGACCTCTTCGGGCGTAATATCATCCTGCCGCTGTCCCCAAGTTTCAGGATACCGGGAACCTGTATAAGAGCGGGTGAGACCGTCGAGCAACAGTCTCTGTTCACGAGAAAGGGCGAGTCCACATTTTTCGCCAAGTTTGTGCAGATCGTGAAGCCGTGGCGGCATGGCTGAATTTTGCTTGATGAAGAGTGCCTTTAGGGTTTTCGCGACCGCTTGTTGGAGATGAAAAAGTGCGTTGAGGCACTCACCGCCTTGCCGCAACATCTCGGCTGAGGCCAAGTCAGATTCAGCATAGTGAAGCCAGGGCAGGATGTCCTTATCCATCGCGTCCACGTAACGAATTGTAGCAGAAATCCACCAGAGCCACTGCGATTCCGAGGCCGGCAGCGCAGACCTGCTCCTTCACAAAAGCCGCAGGATCAGGCATTTCAGGTAATGCGTTTCAGGAACGGTGAGCAAAATGGGATGGTCGCGCGACTGCGTACGGCGTTCGACGACGACCATGGTGCGGTGGGCATCCAGCGCGGCGCTCGCGACAACTTCCAGCAAGTCGGCCTCGCTGACGTGGAAGGAGCACGAACAGGTGATGAGATAACCACCGGGGTTGAGGATTTTCAAGGCGCGCAAATTCAGTTCTTTGTAACCGCGCAGCGCCGATTCCAGGTTGGTTTTTTGCCGCGCGAAAGCGGGAGGATCAATCACCACGATGTCGAAGCGCTGCTTTTCCTGGTCGGCGGCCTTAAGAAGATCGAAGCAGTTGGCTTCCTTCCATTCCAGGTTGGTGAATCCGTTCAGACCTTGGTTGCGCCCCGCCTGTCGCAGCGCTTCCCCCGAGGTATCCACGCCCAGAACCGAATCGCAACGGGGGGCGAGCGTGAGGGCAAATCCGCCCGTGTAAGTAAAGCAATCCAGCGCTCGCCCGCGCGCATAATTCGCGGCCGCGGCGCGATTTTCGCGCTGGTCGAGAAACCCTCCAGTCTTCTGCCCGTGCAGCAAATCGAAGCACATCTTCACGCCGTTCTCTTCCACCACAACTTCGCTGACTTCTTCCCCCGCCAGCACGCCGCTTTGCTCCGGCAGACCCTCGAGGCCGCGCACGGCGGCATCGTTGCGTTCAAGGATCGAACGGGGCGCGAATTCCTTTTGCAGGACCTCAACCACCGTGGACTTCAGCCGTTCCATGCCTTGGCTAAGGGTCTGAATGACGAAGCAATCGCCGTAGCGGTCGATGATGAGGGAGGGAAGCAAATCACCTTCGGCAGCGACCAGCCGATAAGCCTGCGCCCCGGGCGCTACCTGCTGGCGGAAAGCAGCCGCCCCGCGGATTCGCTCAGCAAGGAAGGCGGCGTCAAAGGGCCGCGCTTCGCGAGTCAGAAAGCGCAGTGCAATTTGCGATTGGCTGCTGTAAAGAGCTTGCCCCCAGAAGCGATTCTTTTGGTCGATGAGGCGCACCACGCCCGCTTCGACTCCCGCCGAGGGAACGACGTCGGAGCGGTAAATCCAGGGATGCCCGGAGGCGAGCCGCTCGACTCCCCGAGAAGTGATGGTGACTGTGGGTGCGATCATTTTGTAACTCTAGCACATAAGAACAGTGACGAGTGACGAACGGAGTCCGAGGTCCGGAGTCCGAGGTCCGGAGTCCGAAGTCGGAAGGAGAGTGACCAGTGACAAGAAGGAGAGTCCGAAGCCCCAATCCGTGATCCCGAACCCCTAGTCTCGGATCCCGAGTCCCCGCAATGACAGAGAGCGACCCAGAAACATATTCATAATTCAGAATTCATAATTCATAATTGCTTCCCCATGCTTCTCGAAGAATTTGACTACACGCTTCCTGCCGAACTTATCGCCCAAAGGCCGCTGGCCGAGCGTGATGCTTCGCGCATGATGGTGCTCGACCGTGCGGCAAAGCGATGGGAAGACAGGACTTTTTGCGAGATTTCTCAACTCCTCGAGCCGGATGATCTTCTGGTTTTCAATAACACCAAGGTCTTCCCCGCCCGCCTGTTGGGCCGGCGGCGGGGAATTACCGCGCAGCCGGTGGGAAAGAATAATCCCGCCCAGCGCGGTTTCCTGACCGGCGAAACCGAGCTCCTACTGACCCGGCAGGAAAGCGAAGACGTCTGGCAGGGATTGGTCCATCCCGGGCGCAAGGTGCGAACGGGTGAAGTGCTGGTGTTTGGCGACAACGAGTTGGAAGCGGAGATTTTGGGCCGAGGGGAATACGGGGTGCGCCGGGCGCGGCTGCGGGCGCGCACGGGAACGATTGAAGAAGCCCTCGACCGGCTGGGCCACGTGCCCTTGCCTCCTTACATTCATCGCCGCGACGAGGCCAACGACCGCGCCACGTATCAGACCGTCTACGCCAAAGTGCGGGGGGCCGTGGCAGCGCCGACCGCGGGACTGCATTTTACGCCTCAGGTTTTCAGCGCGCTCGCCGCACGCGGCGTGGAAACCTGCGAAATCACGCTGCACGTGGGACTGGGAACTTTTCAGCCGGTGCGAGCCAAACAGATCGAGGACCATCACATGGAAGCCGAGCGCTACGAGGTTTCCGAAGCCGCAGCCGCGGCCATCAACCGGGCCCTCGAACAACGCCGCCGCGTCATCGGCGTGGGGACAACGAGTGTCCGCACGCTCGAAAGTGTGGCGCGCGAACACGGCGGAAGCATCGCGCCCGGCCGCGGCGAAACGCGCCTGTTCATCATTCCGGGATTCCCATTCCGGGTGGTTGGCGGACTCCTGACCAACTTTCATCTTCCTCAATCGACGCTGCTCATGCTGGTCTCGGCATTTGCGGAAAAAGACTTCGTGCTGCGCGCTTACCGTCATGCGGTGGAAGCGCGCTACCGATTCTACAGCTACGGAGATTGCATGTTGATTCTCTAGCGCTTTCTACCAATGAATCCGCACGCGATACCTGAGTAGCGCTTCGCTATTGGCCGCCACCGGCACGGTGAAGCGCGCCGCAAAGGCCGCCGTCTTTTCAAATTTGAAGGTCGAATTGAGCATCGTCCAATCACCGCCGATGGGTTCATTTACCAACACCGTGATCGGATCGGGCTTGTGGTTACGAAGCGAAACTTCGTACTCCACCTCCACGGTGTGCGAGCCCAGTCGCTGGTAATCCGTCTGCTTGCGCTCCGCCACCACGTCGAAGGCGTTGCCGATATGGAGGCTCACCGTTTCGTCCTTGGGGGTGTGATCGATGCGATCTTCACCGATGAATTGCACGCGGCCTTTGGAATCCCCCTGATAGACGCGCACGGTTCCCGCCGGCAGCGGAACCCCCAGCGAGTTGCCTTCTGCGTTCTTGAATTTGATCAGAACTTTGACCGGCTCTTTGGCCGGTTGGCCGGGGCTCTGGGGGTTCTGGTAGTAATACGACTGGCCGTCAACCTCAAAGACCTTCTCCACCGCCGCACCAGCAGCGGCCAGCAGGCTGATCTGCTTGGTTTCATTATCTTGAATATTCGTGTGGCGTTCGAGCGTGTAAAGGTGATATTCGGAAATCGCTTCCTGGGCGAATTGCGGCGCTGCCGCGGCTTTTGACTCCAGGGCCATCGCGCGCATCAGCCTGGCATTTGTTGGCGCGACGCGATTCAATTCCCCTGCTACCAATTGGAGTTGCGCGTTGCGGAAAGACGCACCGCTCTGGTTCACGACGGTCACCCAGCCGTTCAAATCCGCAGACTTCTGGTCAGAGTGCACGGTGAGCACGTAGTCGGCATTCCAGTTCACCTGATTCGTCAGGTAAGAAGCCTCCACCGTTTGTTCACCCGCCTTGCGATTGTCCAGCAGCCAAACGAGTGTGGGCTTGCTGTAGAGATTTTCCGGCAGGTCGGGAAAGACGTAACGGTCGGCTCCCATGCCGGTGATAATCTCATTCCCCACCTTCCAAACCGGTCCCTCATTGTCGGCCAGGAGCACGGCTTTCAAGGGTACTTCCCTGGTGGAATTGTTTTCCGTGATGACGCGGATCAGCGTCAGTTCCTTGCCGACGTATTTTTGCAGGAGCTTCTGCGGGCTCAATAAATCGTACTCGTAGTCCTGTTCGAGCACGTTGAGTTCCTTGGGCGCGGTCAGGGAAACGATGTGGACCGTTGCCGGATTTACCTGCGCGGCAATATCCATATAGCGCAAGTCGATGGCGCCATCGGGCAAACGCACGCGGCGGACGTCGCGCACCAGGGCGACGTTGGAGTTATAAACGGTGACAGCCAGTTCTTTCTGATCCTGCGCGGTGGAGGTCACGGTGGTCTGCGCCCGAGCCTCGGCGGTCCACCCTGCCAGAACGATTGCCACGATGAGTCGCACTGCGGGTTGTTGTTTCATCATGATTCACCTTCCCGATCCAGGGGATACCTGCACTGTCTTTCGAAAGCTCCCAGCCTACCTCTTCCTGGCCCGGAAATATAGCCGGGCAACCCGTTCCCTCAGCAGGCTGAATGCTTCCAAGTATAGAACGGGCGGTGTGTGCTTTCTTGCATCAGCCGTTCAGCGGAACAAGGCGCGGATGTCGCGCATGTCCACGTCCGCGAATTCCGACGCGATCAAATCCGCGTGCTGGAGTTCTGCGGGGGGACGGCTGTGGGCGAGCGCCAAGCATTTAAAGCCAGCAGCTTGCGCGGCGACCACTCCCAAGGGCGCATCCTCGATGGCGAGGCAATCCTCCGACTGGAGCGATTGGTCGCGGAATTTCGGCAGTGCTCGCAAGCGGAAGAGGGCCGTGAGGTAGACCTCGGGGTCTGGTTTGGAGCGCTGGCAGTCGTCCGCTGTTGCCAGAACGGAAAACTTTTCGCGCAACCCCAATTTGATGAGCAAGTGATGGATTTCCACGCGCAGGCTGCCACTGGCAATCGCCAACGGATAATGGTCGGCCATTGCGGTGATGAACTCAACCACGCCCGGCATGGGAGGCAGACCGTCGCGAATGATTGCCTCGTAGCGTTGGCCTTTCCAGGCGACCAATTCGTCGCGCCGGGCTACGTCCAGGGGTCGCCCATGGCTGGCGTATAGATGTTCGACGATCCCGCGGTCGTCCAACGCCAGGTAGTCACGGTAATACTCTTCATCGCTGACGGTCCAGCCCTCCAGGGCGGCCATTTCCTGGGTCAACTTCAAAATCAGCGGTTCACTGTCTACGATGATGCCATCAAAGTCGAAGATAACGGCGCGCAGCAAGTGGGGTCCTCTCTTAATTGTCGATTTTCGATTGTCGATTGACGATTGAAAAGCGGTCGAAAATCCGACACCGGCCATTGTCAATTCATCATCGGCAATCGGCAATTTACGGCCGGTCATCGGCTGCCCGCTGGGCGATTGAAAACAATCGACAATCGGCAATCGACAATCGGCAATCCAGGGCGCTATGGTACACTTGAGTCGGAAGCGGGTACAAGGGTGGAGTGCCGGTTGCCTGCCCCGGTTCGGGGATCAGTGTCGGGTGAGTGGCCCCGGGGGGATACAAGAAATGGGAAAGGGAAGACCTCGCGCCTGACGCCCGTGCCCCTTCCGTCACCCAAAGAGGTCTGCTGCGTCTAATAAAGTGAGGAGTACGGTCGATCCATGACCCACGAGTTGAGCATTCCCATCGCGTTTTTGGCGGGGCTCGCTTCTTTTCTATCACCGTGTGTGCTGCCCTTGGTCCCGGGTTATATTTCGATGCTCTCCGGGGCCTCGATCGAAGAGCTGAAGAAAGAGGCCAGCGGAGAGCTTCTGCGCCGAGTGCTGCGCAATTCCTTGGCTTTTGTCGTGGGGTTTTCCCTGGTCTTTGTGCTTCTGGGCGCCTCGGCAACGTGGGTGGGAAGATTTCTGTTGGCGCAGCGGACGACCTTTAACCTTGTCGCCGGCATCATTGTGATTGTTTTTGGATTGCACTTGACCGGTTTAGTGAAGATCCCGCTGCTCTATCGTGAAGCGCGGCTGGACACGGGTGCGCCACGGCGCAGCCTGGGGGGGGCGTTTCTGCTGGGATTCGCCTTTGCCTTCGGGTGGACTCCCTGCATCGGACCGATTCTGGCAGCGATCCTGACCCTTGCCGCCCAACGAGAGACGGTGTTTCAGGGCATGTTTCTGCTGGCAGTTTATTCCGCAGGACTCGCCATTCCGTTCCTGCTCACCAGTCTTGGGTTGAGCACCTTCTTGAAATTCTATGGAGGATTCCGCAAGCACTTGCAGGCGGTGGAAGTAGCATCAGGCGTGCTGTTAATTGCGCTGGGCGCGCTGATGGCCTTTAACAAGTTGACGATTATATCCAGGTATTTTTCATTCTTGAACCGGTTTTCGCTGTAACCGGTTCATAGGGTGTTGTAGCGCTGAGCTTTAGCTCAGCACCTGCCGACCCTTCGCCCCGCTCAGGACAGGCTCTAAAGGTCGGCGCTACAATATTATTCATCGGCCTTCTAAGTCGTTGGCCCCGGCGTATTCAAAGGTACGAGAGGAAAAAGTTTGCACCCGATTTTGATCAGCATCGGTCGGTTCCACCTTCCGACTTACGGCGTCCTGCTGGTGATCGCAATTCTGGGCGGGATTTATACCGCCATGCGTTTGGGTCGCCGCGTGGGCCTGGATCCCGCACAGATATTGGATTTTTGCACGTGGTTGATCCTGGTAGCGTTGGTCGGCGCGAAAATCTTGATGGTCCTGACGGAGTGGAGTTATTACTGCTCTAATCCCGGCGAGATCTTTAGTTTCGCAACCCTCATGGCAGGCGGTGTTTTTTACGGCGGATTCCTGGCGGCGCTTTTCTTTACCATCTGGTACGTGCGGGTGCAGAAACTCTCCTTTTGGAAGCTGGCGGATGTGCTGGCGCCCGGCGTGGCGCTGGGCCAAAGCGTGGGACGGCTGGGATGCTTTAGCGCCGGTTGCGAGTATGGCAAACCCACCACCGCGCCGTGGGGAGTGGTCTTTACGAACACCTTTGCGCATGAAGTCGCGGGGGTCCCATTGGGGGTACGGTTGCATCCTGCGCAGCTTTACGAATCTATCGCAACTCTCGTAATCTTCGGCTTGCTGCTGTGGTGGTTCCCAAAGAAGAAGCGGGATGGAGATGTTTTCCTTGGTTACGTGGGCCTGTACGCGGTGGCGCGATTCTGGCTGGAATTCCTGCGCGGCGACGAAGACCGGGGGTTTGTGTTCGATCACCTGCTTTCGACGTCCCAGTTCATCGCGCTGCTGGCGCTGGCAGGGATTGGCACGGTGTTCATCTGGCGACGCGTTCATCGCGGCGAAGAACTGAGCGCAGGTCCAGGAAGCAGGGACGAGCGGCGCGCTCCGCAAGCGGGCGAAGCAGCACAGCAAGGCAGGTTCGGCCAGGCGCAGACGGCGGACGGGAGAGTGGCGGCCGGCAAGGCGCGGGTAGTTGCCGCGGCGCCCGTCCCTAAACGCGCCAAGCCTTAAAGTGAAATCACAACGAGGTGTGGGCTGTGGAAGAACAGACACCAATCGAGAATGCACCCCAGGCATCAAAGGCGCCGGAGAGTTCTCCCCACGAGAACCCAACGGCCCCAAAATCCAAGTTACTCGCCGGCGCTCTGCTGTCCGTGGTTTTTGTAGTGGGCTTGTACTACGTGAACCGCTATTGGATTGCGCCCGCCGTGAGGGCGCAAACGAAAACCGAGGGGGACCATCCCCTGGCGCCGGAGTTTTCGCTGACCGACATCACCGGCAAGCCGCTCAAGCTGAGTGACTACCAGGGAAAAGTGGTGATGCTGGATTTCTGGGCGACGTGGTGCGGGCCCTGTCGGATCGAGATTCCCAGCTTCATTGAGTTGCAAAAGCGTTACGCTGCCCAGGGCTTTACCCTGATCGGCATCTCCATGGACGACAGCTCGGAAGCCGTAGTGGATTTCTACAAGCAATTCCAGATGAATTATCCTGTCGCCATCGGCAACGAGAGGTTGGGGGAGCTTTATGGCGGCATTCCGGGACTCCCCGTCACCTTCCTGATCGGGCGCGACGGCCGCATCTATGCCAAGCACGTTGGCGCCTATGACCCCAGTGTCTTTGAGACGGAGATAAAGGAGTTGCTGGCGGCCAGCCCCGCGGACGAAGCCAAAGGCTTCCACCAGGCGGGGCCATTTTTTCAGGAGGACAAGATCGAATTGGGCAACCCCGCCGCGATCGATTCGGAAGTGCCTGGCATTGATCTAACCAAACTGACCGCCGATCAGAAAGAAGCCTTCAAGAAGATATTGGCAAGCAAGCAATGCCCATGTCCCTGTAAGCTCAGCTTGCTCAAATGCCGCCAAGTGGACCGCCAGTGCCCCTTCAGCCGAAAGCTTGCGCAAGAACAACTGGACGCATTTCTCAAGGAAAAGGGCTCCGGCATCACCACCAAATAGTTGAAGCCGTTGATCACATTTTGAGTTTCCTGACCAAGTATAGTGAGTTTAGGAGTGAGATTGCAAACTGCGAAGAAGAGAGATTTACGGCATATGCGGATGCTTCTGTGGGGCTTGGTTTTGACGCTGATGGCAATGAGCCTGGGATGGGCCCAGAACAAAAGTTCCGTGGTGGAGGCCCACGCGGTGATGGCCACCGACGCGGCGCACGCCAACTCCCCGTTGAAACTCGCCGTGCTGGCGCAGGTGGCTGCCGGCTATCACATCAACGATCACAAGCCGTCGCTGGATTACTTGATCCCCACCGAACTCAAGGTGGATCCCAGCGATCAGTTTACGGTAAGTAATGTGGTGTATCCGAAGGGGACGCTCAAGAAATTCGCATTCTCTGACGTCCCGCTCTCAGTATATGAAGGCACAGTGGTGGTGGGCACGCTGCTGCAA
>JBEKAD010000040.1:0-14984 GCA_050018435.1 Terriglobia bacterium | reverse complement strand
ATGGAGGGATGCTCTCGACCGAGGGGGCTGAGTATGAGCCCGTCCCCGGAGAACGTGCGCTTTCCCGGCGCGAGTCACTGGAGACGGTCGTGACGGCCGTCGATACCCTGGTGAAGCAGATTGCGGCAAAAGCTTAGTGTGCTCTCTCGTACGTTCGTGGATTAAGTCGGCCAGGTTTGATCGGGAGCGGCTTGGGGTGCGGTGGTTTTGCTTTTCCGAGACGATTAACAACAGGGAAAACATTCTCACGGAAAGGCGCTAAGGTGCAAAGCATCTCCAGACCCTGCCTTTTGCAAGTGTCGCCGTTGGTATGAATAATTCGGGGAAGGAGCAACGGGGCCTATGGCCAACATGAAGACTCTCTTGTTACTGATCCCTTTTCTGGTCGTCTCGCCTTCGGCGGGGGAAGCCGAATTGCGCCTTCCCAGAATTTATCGCGTGGATTTAAAGATGGATCCCGCGGTGGTCCAGAGGTTCTTGGCGATGTCCATGGACGACCGCGGCTATATCTGGATGGGGAACTCAACGAAAACTCTCTTTCGGTATGACCCGCGAGATGGCAGCCTCAAGATCATCCCGATGCCAGCGTCCATCCCGGTGGGGCAATTCATTGCATCCGTTTTCGCAATCAACCGAAAGGTTTATCTACTGCTGGAAAAGAGTCCGGTCCTGGCTGTCTACGATCCGGTGAAGGGAGAGTTTACCACCCGAAAACTTCCCGCGGCTGAGGCCAACACCTGGTTTGGAACTCCAGCCGGCCACACTCCCTTCCTGTACCTTTTTGACCGCGACGTCTCCGGCTTGATTAAGTGGGATACGCGAAATGACTCCGCCACTGTTATCTCATATCCGTACCAGGGACCTCTGCCATCGGCGGGCGTTTTTGTCGTGGAAGAAGACGCGCTCTACTGCCCGATCTGGAATGGGAATAAGATGGTGAGGCTCAACCTGGCGACCAGCCGCTTTGACGGCGAGTATCCCACCCCCTGGAAGGACGCGGAACCGACGGGCGTAGTTCCACTCGGGGACAAGCTCTATGTTTCGGACCGCCTGAACGGCCGGCTTTTGGTTTTCAGTTTAGCCTCGCATTCCTGGGGGCAGGCTGTGCCCATTCCCGAATATGGCAAGGTTTTCGGCTTTGTAGGCGGCGGGCTCGCGTACCGGGACATCGCCTACTTCTCGCTGAGCACTTACAAGAACCCAGCGGGCGACTCGATCGACGGCAAGCCCTACCACTTCCTCGACAGATTTCTGGCTTATGATCCGAGGGCGGGGAAGTTTAGTTACCTCCAACTGCCTCGCCAGCCGAACGAATATCCGCAAACCGCCTACCTGTTGGCGGGGAGTGACGGTCATTTATATTTCTTCGGCCAAGACATTTACGACCCGAAGACGGGGGTGCTTGAACGTGAATACCACGGGAAAGCCATCGCCTATCAGACTCGCCCCATATCTCTGCACACAGATAAAGTAGTGCTCAAGACCGCGCCCTCAAAGTCGGGTGGTCCTTGAGCAAGCTGACGTGACGCCCGTCCCTCACTGGACCCACTAGGAGAACGAGCTGACTATGAAGCCGCTTGCCAGCGCGGCGGGGGCTTCCCCCTCAATCTTAGTGGAAGCGAGCCTGGCACACGCTCCCGCGGAGACAACACATGCCAATGAAAAAGGGAATAAGCCGGCGACGGTTCCTCCAAGCAGCCTCCGTGCTTACCGTCGGCGTTCCACCCGCCTTGTCAATTCCTGCGCAGGGCGCGGGAAAAGGCGCCGTGGTCCTCGAGAATGACCTCACGCGGTACGTCATCGGCGCTGATGGGCGGAATCACGGCTTCGTGGACAAGCGCACGGGCAGAGACTACTGCCGGCATGAACCCTTCACGGCGTTCCTCAGCCTGAAGAAAGGTGGCCAGGCCTACCCGCCCTCCCACTGCGAGCAGTCCGCAGGGAAAATCACCACCGAGTTCGCTGAGGCCAGAGTCACGGTCACCACCCGCGTGGTCGTGCGGCCGCGCTATTTCACCCTCGAGGTGACATCGGTCGAGGGCGTAGGGGTGGAAGAACTGACGCTCTCGGATCTGCGCCTGAACATCTCCCAGCACCTGGGGAAGATTGCGAACGTCGCCTGGGACGGTGAATTCGCGGCCGCCGTGATGGCCCTAAACCTTCAGGTGAATGCCGGGGGCAAGTGTGATGCCGGGTTCCGGTGCGAAGGGCAAGCGCGGTTGTGGTCTGCGTGCTACCCGAAATTTGGATTGCAGGGCGCAAAGATCGGCTTACTGGGTTGTCCCACCGCGGAACTTCGTCGCGTTATCCAAGAGATGCTCTTGCGCGACGGGTTCGTCCATTCGGAATTGGGCGGGGCCTGGGCCCTGGACGCGCCGGAGACCAACTACTCTTACCTTTTCGCCGATCCTTCCGAGGCCGACGTGGACGAATGGATCACCTTGGCGCGCCTGGGAGGGTTCAAAGAGGTGCTGGTCAGTGAGATTGGCCCCTACGGCCATTACCACCCCCATCCTGCGAAGTACCCGCACGGTCTCGACGGCGTAAAGAGGGTCGTGGACCGGATCCATGCCGCCGGATTGAAGGCCGGCTGGCACATGCTGGCTTTCGGCATCGCCAAGAACGATCCTTGGGTGAGGCCCGTGCCGGACCCGCACTTGGCCGTGCGGAGCACGTTGACGTTGGCGGCGCCGGTCTCCGCCGAGGCCACCTTTGTGCCGACGGTGGAGTGCCCGCAAGATCTTCCCGTGCATGCGGGTTACTGGTTCCGTGGCGGAATGGACGTCCTGGTTGAAAAAGAGATACTTACCTACCAAGGGCTTCAAACCAGTCCGCCTTTTGGACTCACGGGATGCCGCCGCGGGGCGCATGGAACGGCGTCGTCGGCACATGCTAGGGGAGCCACTCTCGGCAATCTCCAGGAAGTTTTCGACCTGTACGTACCGGATCCGAACTCCGGGCTGATGGAAGATATGGAGCAGCGCCTGGCTGACATCATCCGCACCTGCGGCTTTGACAAGGTTTACTTCGACGGGCTCGACGGCGCCGACGTCTTCGCGGGCAGCGACTGGAGCTGGTATTACGGCCCCAAGTTTGCCCTCGAGGTATTCCGGCGCGCCCAATCTCCCCTCCAGGTGGAAGCCTCCGCTTGGTATCACCACACCTGGCACATCACGTCCCGGCTGGGGGCCTGGGACCACCCGGTGCGCGATCCCAAGCGGTTTATTGACCTGCACGTAGACGGCAATGCCGGTCTTGGCGACCTCCTGCACACTCAGCTCGGTTGGTGGGCGCTACAGAATTACAAGGGACGCCTGGGCGTCGCGGCCACCTCCGATGTGATCGAATATCTCGGCGCCAAATGCCTGGCCAACAATATGGCCTTCTCGCTGGAGGAGATCACGCCCGCTGACCTCCGCAACAACCCCAACTGGGCACGGCTACTTCCGATCCTGGGGAAATACGAAGCCCTGCGCCTGGGCGGCGGGGCTTCCGAAGCCGTCAAAGCCCGGCTCCGCCTCCCCGGAGAGGAGTTCACGCTGGAGAGCCGCCACGGACGAGGGCGCTTTCTGCCGGTCACTTATAGTGAGCACAAGGTTACGGCCGTGGATGGCATCCACAACGTCATCAAGGTCACCAACCCCTACGCTGCCCAACTTCCACGGCTGCGCATCCAGGCGCTGTGGTCGGCGGCGCCTTATGGCACGGCGGGAAACATGATGCTGGCGGATGGGCAGAATCCCGGCGCATTCCGGGAGCGCCGAACGGCGCCCGGCGTGAGTTGTGATCTCGAGGTTTCGGCCGAGCAGGTGACGCCAGGAATCGCCAGCGGCCGGTATACGGCCCGAAGCCACCTGGCGGAGCGGCGGGGTGCCTGGGCCATGATCGGAACAGCGTTCCTGCCACCGTTGGACATGGCCGCGTGTCCCGCCCTGGGCGTATGGGTGTACGGCGACGGCAAGGGAGAAATCCTGAATTTCCAGCTTGTCGACGTCCGCGGTCCCGATCCGGCGGTGGGTGAGCATTACATCGACTTGAACTTCACCGGCTGGCGCTACTTCGAGCTTATCGAGCCTGAAGGGAAGCGCTGGAGCGACTACGTTTGGCCTTACGACAACGCGCTGGCCGTATATCGCGAAACGCCGAATGACGCGCAGATTGCCGCGCTCAACATCTATTACAACCATCTGCCGCCCCGCGAGGCCGTGAGTTGCTTGCTGAGTTCGGTGCGGGCGCTGGCGGTCGAAAAGGTCAAGCTGGAGAACCCGCGTCTTACTGTGGGAAGCAAGACACTCAAGATTCCCGTGGCGATGGAGAGCGGGTGCTACGTGGAATTCAATTCACCCCAGGACTGTAAACTGTACAATCCCGACGGCGTGTTTCTCCGTGAGTGCGCAGTGGAAGGGAACATTCCCAGGCTCGCGGAGGGCGAAAACCAGCTCGTTTTTGCCTGCGACGGCCCGAGGGGTTACAATGCGCGTGCCCTCGTGACCACGATGGCCATAGGCTCACCGCTCGGCGAGTGAGGGCGGGTGCGCCAAAGGCGTCGGTGCGAAAACGCGCCCTCGCGCGGCGGGGCGGCGCTCCGCAACGAGGCTTCAGTCAGCAGTTCTCAGAAACGGCTACTCCTGACCCGCCGGCGGGGGGACGACTGACAACTGACGACTTCTACTCGCAGACCGCCGATACAAGTTCGGGTTTTCACACCAACTCGAAGGCGGGCAGAAACGGCACGTAGAAGGAGATCGACTCAGCGATGAAAACCCTGGATTGGGGAGTGATGGTGGTCTATTCGCTCATCGCTCTCTGCATCGGATTGTATTTCACCCGGCGAGCGAGCCGGGGGATTGAGGGTTACTTCGTCGGAGGCCGCTCCCTGCCGTGGTGGGCCATCGGTTTTTCCACCGTGGCGACGTTTACCTCGGCGGGATCGGCTTCGGCTTTCACCATGCTCGTCTTCTCCGGCGGGCTTCTGGGGAACTGGTGGTGGTGGATTCCGTGGGTCATTTGGATGCCCCTGGTCGCTGTCATCTGGTCGAAGTTCTGGCGCCGCTTAAAGATCCTTTCCACCGCCGAGTTCGTCCAGGTGCGCTATGGCGGCCGGGCGGCCAGCGTCTTCCGCTCCGTGGCGGCCATTTATTTCAGCTTCGGGTGGGCGGTGGTGCTCATGGCGTATGTCACCGGGTGGCTGACGAGATCCGTCGGGCCGATTCTCGGATGGCGCAATAGTTCCATCATCCTTTTTGCCGCCACCCTCACCCTTAGCTACACCGTGCTGGGGGGCCTGCTGGGGGCGGTTTACTCGGAGGTCTTTCAGTTCGCTTTCTTTGTGCTCTCGAACGTCATCTTCATTCCTTTCATCATCCATCGGCTGGGCGGCCTGCACCGCATTTATGCGAACGTCGAGCATAACTACGGAGCGTCGTTCTTTCACGCCACCCCGCCCGGGGGGGACTTTGCCGGCCTGACCATTTTCGCGCTCGTCCTCCAGGGGCTTTTTTTCGCGGCATCGCCCGCGGGCGGCGAAGGCTTCACGGCGCAGAAGTTTATGGCCGCGAAGAATGAGTTCCACGCGCAGGTGGGTCAGCTCTTCAACGCCTTTCTCTCGCTGGTGGTGCGCGTCATCCCGTTTTTCTTTCTGGGGATCATTGCGGCGAGCGTTTTCCCCCACGGTTCGGTGGAGGGCGAGCGCATTTGGGGTGTGCTCGTCAAACGCTTTGGGTTCAGTGGCCTCACCGGCCTTCTCGTCGCGGGAGAATTTGCCTCCTATCAGTCCGCCGTGAGCACCGAAATGAACTGGGGTGCTTCGTACTTGATTAATGACCTCTATAAGCGGCTGATCAAGAAAGACGGCAGCGAGCGGCATTACGTTTGGGCAAGCCGCATCGCCACGTTCGTGTTGCTCGCGTTGTCCCTGATCGTCGGCGGATTGATGGTGAAAGGGATGATGGCTTGGTTTCTATTCATCAACAATGTGATGATTGCCTTCATTCTTCCCCTCGCTTGGCTCCGCTTCTTCTGGTGGCGTTTGAACATCTGGGGCGAAATTGCCGCGCTCGTGGGGGGATTGCCGCTGAGCTACGTTATTTGGTTCCCTCTGGGCTTTGCTCACAAACCTTTTTGGCAAGGCTTTCTGCTCCTGTTCGGTTCAGGGTGGCTGGTGATCCTGGCGGTGACGATGCTGACTCCGCCGGAAAAGCAGCAGACTCTTGAGGAGTTCTATCGCCTCTGCCAGCCGCCCGGCTTCTGGGGGAAGGTCACTAGCACACTTTCCCATAGCCACCGCCTACGGATCAGAAGAGAGCTCCGGGCAGATGTTTACGAGTGCGCGCTGGGCGTGGCTTTTTGCACCGCGAGCGTGGCGCTGGTGGCGAACCTTTTCGCACGCCACTGGCTTTCGAGTGGTGAGTTCGCGGTCGTGGGCGCCGTGGCGTTAACAATCTTTGTTCGTCGCTGGCGGAAGAGAGGAGTATTCAGTTCCCTGGCGGCGGGTCCTTCACCGGGGGCGGCTCTTCCGGCTAAATAGTCTAGCCGAAAGGTGTAGCTGAGGTCTGCTGAGGGGCAAGAGCCCAAGAGCGGTGCAGGGGAGCCATGCCGGATCATCGAGGCGAAGGCTTCGAGGTCGTTGGAGATTTCGGGAAAGAGTTGCGGGTCACGTCCCCATGACAAAATGTCTGCCGAACTCGCGTTATCGCTTTGGTCGGGGAGGAGACTGTTCTACACATCAGTAACGGCTTTTAAGGGCTTTTAAGGGGTTGTAAAGGCTCGATTTCGGGGTTAAAAAGGTTACCAGACGGGAGGTATGTATGAGGTTGAGGCGACGTGAGTGTCTGAAGGCGATAGGCGGCGGGCTGGCGGCAGCCGCAGTGGGCAGCGCGAAGTCAATCGCCCAAGCTGCACGATCTGAGTCGAAAGCCGAGGCGAGTAAGCTCGCCATGCCAGGGCTCTATCGTGGACGAGTCTGCGCCGTCCAAAATCCCGCCGTGCTGGTGGCAGGTCAGCACCAGGCCGAGGAGGTCCGCCGGATGATGCGGCGGGGGATGATGGAGCTGACAGGCGCGGACGGATGGGTTGACGCCTGGCGCCACTTCTTTGAGCCGGGGGACGTGGTGGGGATCAAGGTTAACCCGGCGGGCCAGCCGCGGGTGAAGACAGATGCGACGGTGGTGCTTGAGACCATCGCGGGCCTTGAAGCCGCCGGTATCCAGCGCAGGGATATCGTCGTGTACGACCGCTACCGGGCGCAGTTCATCGAAGCTGGCTACGACAAGTGCCTGCCCGAAGGTGTGCGGACCTCTTATGCGGCCGAGGAAGGTGACCGCGTCCAGCAGGCGATCGAGGGCTACGACCCCGACCACTACATGGACATGGCGCTGACCTTGCCGGACTTTACGGTCGACAACGTCACGGCGCGCCGCTCTTACGCGGCCCGCTTCATCACCCGCGAGGTCAACAAGCTTATTAACCTCCCGACGCTGAAGGATCACCAGTCGGCCGGAATCACGCTCGCCCTCAAAAACCTCTCGCACGGCCTGGTCAACAACGTCAACCGCAGCCACTCGTCCCCGAGCCTCAACGCTTGCAACGCCTTCATCCCGGCGGTCGTGGCGATGCCCGTGATCCGGAACAAGACCGTCCTGCACATTCTCGACGGCGTCAAGGGCGTCTACCACGGTGGGCCCGGCGCGCGGCCGCAGTTCATGTGGGAGCACTACACACTCTATTTTGCCACCGATCCGGTCGCGCTCGACCATGTGGGCTGGGACGTCATCGACGCCAAGCGGGTCTCGGTCGGGATGAAGAAACTTGTCGAAGATACGCCGGATCAGTTCTGTACCTTCGTGCACCGGCAACCGGAGCACGTCGAGATCGCGGGCGCCCTCGGGCTGGGCGAATGGGATCGAAAGAAGATAGATTTCCGGCAGTTGAAGCTATAACCGGTCACCCCAGGGGCCCTGTTCCGAATCGAGCTTGCAGGTACCGCACTCCTGGCTCGCATAGCCCGCAGCTTCTTGGGGGCGGAAGAACAGAAGTAGCGGTGGGGCTGCGATCACCTGCGTCTCCTGACGGATTTGAAGAGCGGTGGAGGTTGGGACGCAGGTCTGCTTTCTTGCATGAGACATACGTGGTTAGGGTGACCTTGTCGAGCTTTAGGGGGCTGCGGAGCTTTTGCCGAACGAGACTCTGGGGCACCGAGGTTTGGCGGGTTATGCCGAGCAAACAAGGGGTGAACGATGAAGCGACGCACATTTCTGCAATTCGCCCGCGCCGCGGCTCTGGTCAAGGTGGCCGGCCCGGAAGCTTCTAATAGCCTTGGCTCGGCTCCACGCGGCAGTCCGGTTGAGACTTTGTCCCCATCCCCACCCGAGATCATCAATATTTACAGTCCTGATGACCACCGGCGACGGCTTCAGAATCTCGCCATCTGCGAGCGTGCGATCCGGAAGTGCTTGCGGAGACACCTGATTACCGATTATCTGCCGGGCCAGTCCAACTACAACCTGGGTGAGTACCCCTGCCGAAAGGTTTGGGATCCCGATGACTGGGACGAGCGCGAACTCGACCGGTTGAGGGGGCATGGCATTCAATTGGTCCAGGTGCATGACGAGTGGAATGATTCCCTGCGGCTGTACGGAGGAGACAAATTCACCCCCGTCAATCCCGCGGGGTTTCGCCGGTTTGTCCAAATGGTGCACAGCCGAGGAATGAAGCTTATTGTTTACGCCTCGAGCGGTTTTTTTGAGAGGCCCGACCCGGATTTCCGTCCGGAGTGGGCACGCAATCAGGATTTGGTGGAGGCCTACTGGCATCTTGCCGAGTGCTCTCCCGCCAGTCCCGGGTGGCGTGCTTATGTTTATCCACATCTCGTGAGAATCATGGACGACTACGGCGTGGACGGCCTCTTCGACGACCTTGGTTACAGAGCATTGGCGAAGAACCCGTATCCTCCCACTAGCGACGAAGTGCTGGCTTTCCCGGAAAGTGGAAGTCATGATGGCGCCCTGGAAGATCTGTTGCGTCTTCTCTATGCGGAAATCAAACGTCGTGGCGGCATCTTGAAGGTCCATTATGGCGGTGCAACTCGCCCGGGAACCGACCTGAAAGTTTACGACTATCTCTGGGTTGGTGAAGGGATCCGCCATGGCGACGAACTTCGCGAAGCCACCAAGAATCATCCCCCCTATGTTGTCCCCTGCCTGGATATGAGCCGGGCCAAGATTGAGAATGAAGATGAGTTGTACCTGCACTCCATCCCCTACCTCCAGTTTCCCTACCTGCTGGCTGGAAGGCCTTTTACGGGCGAGCGGGCGATGATCCCCGGAATTCAATATCCGCCAGAAGAAAAGGACTTCTGGACGCAACATTGCCGCAAGATCTGGAGGTATTACCAAGCCCATCCCGACGGCCCTTACACATACGACTGGCACGATGCAGTGCCCGGTCGTCCCGAGGCCCGTCCCACTCACGCCCGATGGCTAAAACATTATATGTCCATGGTCGAAGAGGGCACATGGGCCTGGTTGGAAATTCACGAGTCCGATCTCTTCCCCCACCCCTTGCCGCAGGAGGTTGTGGCCTCGGCTTTCGCCAACCGCGAGATCTACCTGGTCTTGGCGAATTACGGACATGCGCCGGTTGAGGTCGCAACCTCCGACACCTATGTACAGGCTCAGGGCCCGCCCGAGACAAGAAGGTTATGGAAGCTCGCACCACGGTCACTGCATATCCTCAGGCGGAGGATGTTATGAAAACAAAAAACCATTAGCGAGTACCGGCTGACAAGTGACTGGCAAACGTTCCATTTGGATTAACGATAATAGGTGAGTTAAGGACAGGAGATCATTTCCGAATACGACCAGGGCGTCGCGATGGGCATCGGGCGCATCATGTTCATCCGAGGTTAATCCCTGCTGAGGAGGGATAGCACAAAATGACAATGCACTTCAGGCGGGCAATCGCGCTCCCCATTTTATTGCTGGTGTTTTCCGCGCTCCCGCTGCCGGGGTGGGCGGATGATTACCATTACGCCCTTCGCGACGGAGGATTCTGGATCCACAATGGGCCAGCGTACTTCAACCGTCCCTTATTCGGCACGCACGAACCTTCCATGCTTCTCAGCGGTGACCGGCCGGCTTTTGCTTATCTTGATCCCACGGGCACGGGTAAGATCGGGACCCTCTACATCGGCTTGGTCACGAGTCGGGGAGGCAAGTGGCTGGACCATTTCTCGGGGATCGACAGTATCTACGAGCCAGGACTGACTCGCCACGTCGTGGAGGATCCTGACGTCATGACAGGTTCGCTGGAAGTGACGGCCGTTCCGCTGTCCTCCGGCGAGGGATTCACCATAGGGCTGCGATGGATCAAGCCGCCGGTGGAAAAAGCTCGTCTGGTGTGGGCCTTTGGGGCCGCATCGGGGTACACCGCAAATTACAATTTCTTGATCGATAAGCTGAAGCTTTCCGCGGATGATGCTGCGGGGAACGTCATTCACATCTGGGGCAGCCGTTTTTCGGTAAAGTCCCCCACTCGGAAGGGCAGGGATATCTGGGGCACGTGCGACTTGCCGGGTCAGTTGGCGTTGAAGGATGCCGGGGAAGTTATTCATGGACCCTCCGAGGCCATGCGGGCCGCGCCTTCCAAGGCGTCGGTGGTCGTCTTTGCTGGAGACTGGCCTCCGGGACAGAGTCCCGTGCATTTGCTGTTTGCCATGGCGGGTGCGGAGACATTGGAAGAAATCGCTGCCCATCCTGCCCAGACCTTTGAGCAATCCCTCCGATTTTACCGGACGCTTGCGGAGCACGTTCAGGTGAAGACCCCCGATCCGTACTTCGACCTGGGCGTAAAGGCGATGGTCATTGCCAACGACGGCCTGTGGCAACCGCCCTCTTTCCTTCACGGGGCGATGAGCTGGATGGAGCACTACCTGGGATGGCGTGGCTGGTACGGATCAGAAGCCATCGGGTGGCATGACCGTGTGCGCACCGCCATACTCGCCTTCGCCGCCCTCCAGCTTCAATCGGGTGATAGTCGCGGAGCGATACCCGAGATGCTGGAAGAACCGGATGCCGTTTACTACAACATGGACGAAGTTTATCTGGACGACATCTATTACCACTATCGGTGGACGGGGGACCGGGGACTCCTGGGTTCGCTGTTCCCCGTGATTGAGGGCATCCTCTCCTGGGAAAAACGCAGGTTAGATCCGGACGACGATGCGCTGTACGAAAATTGCTTGAATACCTGGATCAGCGACTCACATTGGTACAGCGGTGGTGATTCCACTCAGGCGTCCGCGTACATGTACCGGGGTTATCAGCTTGCTGCCGAGGCTGCCGAGGCCGCCGGGAAGGATCCAAAACCCTTTCGGCAGGAAGCCGAGCGAATTCGCGCGGCGATGAATAGCAAGCTCTGGCTCGCTTCGGAGGGTCACTATGCGGAGTTCATCGACCGCCTGGGTCTCGGAAGAATTCACCCCGAGCCGGAGCTGCCGACGATTTACCACCCTATCGACTTTGGCATCACGGACCCGTTCCAGGCTTACCAAATGTTGCGTTTCACCGAGACGAATCTTCGCAATGAAACCGGAATGCCGCATGGTGGACGGCTGGTGTGGAGTTCGAATTGGGCGCCCAACTACGATGAGCACTATACCCACAGCACTTACGATTTAATCTTTGCCGAGAATCTGAACCTCGCGATCGCCTATTACCGGGCAGGCCAGTTCGACAAGGCGTACGAACTGGTGAAAGGCGTTTATGCCTCCCTGTACCAGGGTGGAATCCCCGGGGGCCTTTCCTGCCATGCGTACGCGAACGGTCAACAGCGAGCTAACGAAGAGTTCGCCGATGCCATCAGCATGTTCGCGCGAACGGCCGTTGAAGGAGTGTTCGGCATCCTGCCGGAGGTGCAGCACGGGATTATTAATATATCGCCGGGTTTTCCCAAGGATTGGAACGACGCGTCCATTTCCACACCCGACCTGAGCTACCGCTTTCACAAGACGAACTCAGGGATTACTCTCGAAACGAAAACCGCTCAGCCCCTGCGCATCCACTATCGCGTGCCGCTCTTTGATGCCAGTCTGGCGGCAGCGTCGATTAATGGGGCCTCCGTGGATGTGCGTATTGAACCCGGTATCGGCGGGTCGTTTGTGGACGTCACGGGGCCGTCCGCTACGGACAGTAGTTTGAATTTGAAGTTGGGACCGCGCAAAACCACTTTCGCTTTCAAACCCGTCGCAGTAATTGGCGAGCGCCTGGTGATTCAAAATCACGGCGCACCCTTTCAAGAGTTCAAAGATCCACAGGCTATTTTCGAACAAGCCGAGTTAACTGGCCAATCGTTATCAGGGACTTTCAAGGACAGGTTGGGACCACACACCCTTTTCGTCCGCGCCGGAGATCCTGGTGATTCCGCATGGGTGCCCGTGGATTTAGAGGTTCGCCGTCCCGTGGAGCTCCTGAACGTGCGGCCGGATCTTAACTCCGGGACGTGCGCCTTTGTCCTCCGCAACAACACAGGCGTGGCAATGAAGGGAGAGGCCAAAGCTCTGTGGGCAGGCAGGACAACGCCGTTGGACATCGATCTCCCTTCGGCGGCAGAACAGAAGTTCACGGCAGAAGGCAATGTTGCGGGTCTCCTGCTCGGAAAAAACCTCCTGAAAATCGTCGGCTTGCCGGGGGCAAACGCCGTCACCAGCGAGGTGCCCTATTGGCCTCAGACCCCGCCGGTGGCCGCGCCAAACATGAATTGGAAACTGGTGCCGTTGGACCGGTTTTACAATGATCAGCTCTCCACCGTCCTATCTCACCCCTTCTGGACCTCGGGCACGGATTATCCTTATTCGGTGTGTCGTGACTACATGTTCGACCATTTGGTGGGGGATCGCAGTGGACGGCCCAATGACCGCCGCTTAAGGGCTCGCATCAATGCGCAGGGCGTGTTTGTGGCGGACGATGGAATTCCCTTTGCCCAGCGTGCCGAGGGAAACAATATTGTAGCGTTATCGCGCTGGAGGGATTTTCCCAATCATGTTGCCGTTCCAGTGGGGGACACGGCCCGCAAGGTCTACCTTCTGATCAGCGCTGTCACCTTTCCCATGCAGAGCCAGATCGCCAATGTGCACGTTGTCGTCAACTACGCCGACGGCGGAAAGAGTGACTTCGATTTGGTGAATCCGGAGAATTTCGATTCCAGTTGGGCAGGATTCTTTGGCGGAAACTATCATTACGCTGCGAACGGCATGGAGGTGATTGGCGCGTCATCGCCGGAGGAGACGGATATGATGTCCGGGAATATGCCGGTCGCGCGCCCTGCAACCATGCTCGGCCAGCAAGGAGCGCCGGAGTTGCTGGATTACGCCCGATGGGCAACCCAAACCCATGCCGATATCGTCGACGTGAATTGCGACCCTTCCCGTAGGATTCAAAACCTCGAAGTGACGGTGCTCTCGAACGAAATCATCGTGGCCTTGCACGGCGTCACGCTATTGAAGTAGCAGCATGGGAAGAGAGCCGCAAGTGCCTCGTGAAGTTCGAGACCTCATGGCGAGATCCTTCTTTCAGCCACCCCCTTGGCTCCGTGGCTTCGTCTGTAGCTTTTGCCGCGTGCGTCATAGTTCGCAGAGCAGGTAGGCGGAAGCCAACAGCAGAAACGGAGATGAATAAAATCCGGGCATCGGCCGGGGAAAACGAATGGACGCGACTGTGCGCCCAAAAATTGTTCCCAAGATATGACCCAAACCATTCGCGAGCATGATGACGGCGAAGCCGTAGCCGATGGGCCGCATCCAGCGCGCGCCGCGCCATACAAAGACGGAGAGGCATAAGAGCAGAACAACTGCTATCACTAAACCAGCAAGCCAAACCTTGAACGTGAAAACCGGAAAGGGAAGCCAAGGCCGGCTTTTGCGCAGGGCCATCACGGTGGGGTTGTAGACCGAAAGGAACCCGGTGCTGGCTTCGTCGGCGACGTGCAAAGCCAGCGCCAGACAGAGCGCAATCCATGCCCAGAAGAGTTGGGCATGGGGGTTCGAGGCCAATCTGATTACCATCAGGATATGCTGTGGAGTCATCATGGGTTTGTCCTTGCTACACTTTCAGTTTGTGAAGGTAAGGGACGCTGGCTTGCATCAAGTCCCAATCCATTTCGACGAAGTAGTTCTTGATGCCGCCCGTCTTGGCCGCCGCGAAGAGCTTCTTCCAGTCGATGGAGCCCTTTCCGATCGGCACTGTTTTCTTTTCCGCCGTTGACCAGTCCACGAGATGGAGGGAAATAAAGTGGCCAGGATACTTGGTGAGATAGGTGGCGGCCTCGTAGCCAAGGCTGATCACCGCAACTTGAAATTGCATTTTAACCAGCTTCGGATCCAACTTCTTCATCAATTCGTCGTAGATGAGCACGCCGTCGATTTCCTTAAACTCATGGTTGTGATTGTGGAAACCAAGCTGAATACCTGCCTTGTGCGTCTGTTCGCCGAGCTTGTTCAGTTCGTCGGCAGCCTGTGCCCAGTCTGCCATGGTGGCGTCAGGCCGGAGGCCAAACGTGGGGACGATCATCTGTTTCAGACCCAGCTCCTGGGCATAGGCGACGGTGTCGTCCAGACTCTCTTTGAGCTCTCGGAATTGGACGTGGCAACTCTCACAACCCAAGCCCGCGCCATGGATCATGCGGCGGATTTCTGCGGCTTTCATCTTTACCAGCGGACCAAAGCCGGCCTTCGCGTAACCACGCGGCGAGCACATCTCGATCATCCGGTATCCCCCGGCCACAATCTGCCGCAGAGTGCCCTCGAAATCCTTTCCGATCGACTCCCGGAGTGGGTAGGTTTGACACCCGATGGGCATTCCCAGCGGGTTGGCTTCGAGCTGCATCGCCGCCGCGGCGATACCCATCGCGCTTCCATAAAGAAACTGTCTTCTTGAAATTGTCGGCATTTCAGTTCTCCTGTCGGTAGTGGTGTAGTTTGCTGTAGCGGCGGT